>NZ_JBARZC010000286.1:0-2167 GCF_049649345.1 Henriciella sp.
TGATGGATACCATCCAGATGATGATGGGTCAGGCGGACGTTGATCGCGAACGCAACGACCAGCGTTTCGACGCGCTTGCCGAGGCGATGCAACAGATGGTTCAGAACGAAACCGCCAGTACGAATACCGCGTTGCTCGAACGGGTGGCCCAGGGACAAGAGGCGCTGATCCGCAAACTCGATGACAGCGGCATGGAAGGGATCGACGCAGAGAGCCGCATGCGGCTGCGGTCGATCGACGTACAATTGTTGCGCATCCTTGAAGAGATGACCGCCGGCAGGCAGGAAAGCATCGCCGACTTGCGCGGCGACCTTGTCACTCTGGCGACTGCAATCAGAAGCCGGGGTTGATCCATGGCGCTGAGCCGCAGATCATCGAACAGGGTCCAGAACGCTATCTGGCCGGGCTTTGTAGACGCGATGACCGGGCTTCTGCTCGTGTTGATGTTCGTCCTCACGATCTTCATGGTGATCCAGTTCGTGCTGCGCGAGCAGATCACAGGACAGGAGACCGAGCTTGACGCACTGGGCAGTGAAGTTGCGGCCCTCATGGCGACACTCGGCCTTGAACGCGATCGCAGCGCCGCCCTCAGCGCGGATCTCGACGCTGCCAGCGCCGAGGCCGAGCGACAATCCAGCAGGATCGCCAGCCTGATCGCCGAACGCGACGCACAGGACCGGGCGCTGGCCGACGCCCAGAGCCAGATCACCGAATTCGAGGCTCAGGTCGCAGGTCTGCTGTCTGAAAGATCCGACGCGCTCGCCCGGATCGCGGGTCTCGAAGAAACCCAGTCCGAATTGATGTCCGAGCAGGAGGCGCTCAATCTTGCCCTTGCCGATGCGCGCAGCGAGATCGACGCCGGTATCGAGGCCGCACGCCTCGCAGCCGCCCGCCGCGAAGCGCTCGAAGCGCTTGTGGCGGATCTGGAAACCCAAACCGCCACACAGGAAGAGACGATCAGCGCGCTGGAAGCGGATGCACTGGTCGATGCCGCAGCCGCCGAAGCCCTGCGCGAGCGTCTTGCAAATGCCGATACCGAACTGACGGCGATGACGCTGAACCTCGAACGCCAGCGCCGGGAAGCCGAAGAAACACTGACCCTGCTGGCCGCCGCCGAAGCGGCGCAAGAGGAACTGGACCGGCTTCGCGGATCGCTCGCGGATGAAAACAACAGCCTCGAAGTGCAGCTTGCCGAGGCGCGGGTGCGGATCGGCGAACTAGAATCCGCGCTTGAAAACGCAACTGAAACCCGCTCCGACGAGGCCCGGCGGCAGGCCGAACTGCTCGCCCGCGCCAATGCCGCCCTCGCCGAAGAAGAGGCACTTTCAGCCGAAAGCCGACGCGAGATCGCGCTATTGAACGAACAGATCACCGAATTGCGCAGTCAGGTGGGCAACCTGCAGACCATGTTGAATATCTCCGAAGAAGCAGACCGCCAGGCGCAAATCCAGATCGAAACCCTCGGCGCGCAATTGAACACCGCCCTTGCCCGCGCCGTTTCCGAACAGCGCCGCCGCGCAGAACTTGAAGAGGCCGAACGTCTCAGGCTCGAGGAAGAAGCCGAAAGGCTCGCTGAAGAAGCGGCGCGGCTGGCCACGCAGACGGAAGACCTCGAACGGTTCCGCTCGGACTTTTTTGGTGAATTGCGCCAGATCCTGGAAGGCCAGGAACGCATCCGCATTGAAGGCGACCGGTTCATCTTTAATTCCGAGGTCCTGTTTGCGCCCGGCAGTGCCACGCTTTCGGCGGCAGGCGAAGCCGAGATCGCGAATATTTCTGACCTTCTCTTCGACATATCCGCCCAGATTCCTGATGGGATCGACTGGCTGATCCGGGTGGACGGGCACACCGACAGTACTCCCGTCAGCACCGGGAGTCGCTTCGAGGACAACTGGGAACTTTCACAGGCCCGGGCCCTGTCGGTGGTCCGTTTCATGTCCGAGGAATTGGGATTCGATCCCCGTAGATTGGCCGCAAACGGTTTTGGCGAACACCAGCCTATCAACCCGCTGGATACCCCCGAAGCGCGTGCGCAGAACCGCCGGATCGAGCTGAAACTGACCGAACGCTAGCCTTCGATCGCGGTGATCATGTCGACACGAGCGGCATGACGACCGCCCTCGAACGTTGCGTCGAGAAAGGCATCGACGATCTCGAGCGCCAGCAT
>NZ_JBARZC010000287.1:0-1589 GCF_049649345.1 Henriciella sp.
GGATACCGATATCGCTGTCAGAGTGGACGATCGCACAAGCGCCGGCCCGGTGAACGAGCGGGATATTTTCGCGAATGGCATCATAGGCTTCCATCTTGAAGCCCCACCAGTCCGCCCACATGGAAGAGCAAATCTCTTCTTCAGCGAGTTTGTCTGCAATCTTGTAGCTTTCGACCGCATGGTGAAAAGAGGTCACCTCGTAGCCGAACTCCTTCGACATATCGATGATCTGCGCCATCTCGTCGGCGCGGTAGCAGTGCATGTGGACCAGGATATCGCCGTCGAGCACGCCTTTCAGCGTATCAAGCTCAAGATCGCGCGCGGGCTCCTCGCCGCCTTCTTCTTCCCACGTCTCCCACTTTTTCTTGTATTCCTGCGCCTTGATCCAGGAACTGCGGTATCCCGCGACATTGCCCATGCGCGAGTAAGGCGCCCCGCCGGGAAAACGGCCGCCGCCATAACCGTAGACGCGTTTCGGGTTTTCGCCGCAGGCCATTTTGAGGGTGTAGGGGGCGTCTGGAAACTTCATGCCCTGGACCGTGCGCGAACGGACGTTCTTGACCGTCACGCCCCGACCCCCGAACAGGTTTGCAGACCCCGGGAGTATCTGCATGGATGTGACGCCGCCTGCCAGCGCCCGCGTAAAGCCAGGATCCTGGGGCCAGACGCCGTGCTCTGCCCAGACTTCGGCGGTAACAGGCGCGGAAATCTCATTGCCATCATTGTGTGCGCTGACACCAGGCGAGGGATAGACACCGAGATGGGAGTGATTGTCGATAATTCCCGGCGTCACGAATTTTCCCGCTGCGTCTATAACTTCAACGTTCTCGCCAGCCTCGAGATCTTCGCCAATTTCGGCGATAGCCCCGTTGCTCAGCAGCACGTCATAGGATTCGAAGACCCCGCCGATGCCATCATAAACCGTCGCGCCCGTGAGAAGAACGGGGCCGGAGGGGTAGGGCGTATAAGTCGAAGGGAAAGGGTCCTTGTCGAAGCCTGCCTCGTCTGATTTGGCCGCCGGATCTTTGGTCTCCGAACCGTCCTCGCTGCCGCATGCCGCGAGCCCGATACCCAGCAGGCACACTGCTGCAACACCAATCGCACGTTTCATTCTCGCCCCTCTGCCAGTTTGCACGGTGGACATAGTGCTCTGATTGAAGCGAGATTCAATGGTGGGTGTGCCGAATTGTCATGAAAAATAGACCGGCGTTTTAGCCATTGCTGACGGGCGGACGAGGCACGCTTGTGGCGCGGACACGGGAGGCTCCATCAAGCTGGCGCCACGCGGCTAGCTGAGCGCGCGCGTGCAATTTGGCGCCCCGAGATCGACTGCGAAACTTGCAGGCGTCGGCGCGGCCTTAGGCGGGACCTTGCCCACCTTCTTCATAAGTTGAGCAAGAGCGGCCTTGCTGAGCGTTGCCGGATTAATGCCAGCAGGGCGCCTCGGCCTCGCGCCAAAGCCGCGGCGGAGCCGACCATTGGTGTAGATGGCGTTGGCGTGGATGAGGGCTGGCAGCGTCATGAATTCGCATGATAGCGACACATTTATCATGTCGCCGTTCTGAACCCGGTGCGGCATGGTCTGAGGC
>NZ_JBARZC010000288.1:0-1942 GCF_049649345.1 Henriciella sp.
GCCGGGAAGGCGCGCCTCACAATCGATTTGCTTCCGGACGTGAAGGCGAACGATCTTGCCGCCCGGCTCGCGTCCGCCAGCCGCAAGGATTCGGCGTCGAACCGCCTCAGAAAGGCGGCGCGGCTCAGCAAGACGAAGATCGCGCTGGTCAACGAAGTGACACGCGGCGCGCCGCCTCAGACGCCCGAAGAGCTGGCCGCCTTGCTGAAAGCCCTGCCGCTGGACCTGACCGGAACGGCGCCGCTGGACGAGGCCATCTCGACAGCGGGCGGCGTGTCGTGGGACGCGCTGGATGACGGGCTGATGCTGGAGGCTATTCCTGGCACTTATTGCGCCGGCGAGATGGTCGCCTGGGACGCGCCGACCGGGGGGTATCTGCTGACTGCCTGCCTCGCCATGGGGCGCTGGGCCGGGCTGGCGGCGGCCGACTAGATCGCCGGCTGGATCGGGCCGTCGGCGCGGCCGTGGACGAACTGGTCGACATGGTCATTGCCGGAGCTGTCGAGCTGGTTGACCGGTCCGCGCCAGATGATCTTGCCTTCAAACAACATTGCGATCTCGTCGGCGATCTTGCGGGCCGAGGCCATGTCATGCGTGATCGAGATCGAGGCTGCGCCAAGCGCCTTCACCTGCTCGATGATGAGATCATTGATCGCATCTGCGGTGATCGGGTCGAGGCCGGTGGTCGGCTCGTCGAAGAAGATGAGGTCCGGCTTGGTGATGATGGCGCGGGCCAGCGCGACGCGTTTCTGCATGCCGCCCGAAATTTCAGCCGGATAGAGATCGGCGACGGATGCGCCGAGGCGGACTTTTTTGAGGGTCTCTATCGCGCGCTCCTTGGCATCGGAACGCTTCAGCTTGTCGGCGTTCAGCAGCCGGAAGGCGACATTTTCCCAGACGGTGAGGCTGTCGAACAGCGCGCCGGACTGGAACAGCATGCCGATGCGCGCGCGCATGGCCTCGCGCTCCTTGCCCTGGTCGTGGGTGACGTCCTCGCCATTGAACAGGATCTGGCCCGCATCCGGCGTCATCAGGCCGAGAGCGTTCTTGAGCATCACCGATTTGCCTGATCCGGACCCGCCGAGCACGACCAGCGAATGGCCGGGGGCGACATCGATATCGACACCGCGCAGGACATGGTTGGAGCCGAAGCTCTTCTCAACGCCTTTGAGTTCAAGAATAGGCTGGGTCATCTAGAGGCCGATCCTTACAAACAGGGTGGAGAGCATATAGTTCGCGGCAAGGACGAGGACGGCGGCGCCCACCATGGAGAGGGTCGCGGCGCGCCCGACGCCGGTTGCACCCGCCGAAGAGCGCGCGCCCTGGTAGCAGCCCATAATCGCAATCACGGCGCCGAAAAGGACCGCCTTGATCAGGCCGACGGCGACATCCTGCGTGGTCAGGAAGTCGACCGTATTGCGCAGATAGGTGGTCGAATCGAAATCGAGCGCGTACACGCTGACCAGCCAGCCGCCCATAACGCCGATAATGTCGGCCATCAGGACGAGGATGGGCAGGGTCAGGCAAGCTGCCAGGAAGCGCGGCGCGTAGAGATAGCGGAACGGGTTGGCCGACAGCGTTTTCAGCGCGTCGATCTGTTCGGTGACTTTCATCGCGCCGATCTCGGCCGCAATCCCCGCTGTCACGCGCCCTGCGAGCATCAGGCCTGTAATCGTTGCGCCAAGCTCGCGCGTGATGCCGAGGACGACGATGTTCGGCACGAACTGCTCTGCGCCGAAGCGGTTGCCGCCGGTATAGATGTTGAGGGCGAGGGCTGCGCCGATGAAGACGGCGGAGAGGCCAACAACGGGCAGGGAGTAAAAGCCGATTGCGATGATCTGCTTCCAGAGCTGGGCGAGATTCCAGGGCGGGCTGAAGGCTGACGCCATGACCCGTCCGGAAAACAGGCTGAGCCGGCCGACCTCGGAGAACAGGCCGAGAG
>NZ_JBARZC010000289.1:0-3983 GCF_049649345.1 Henriciella sp.
CATGAAGACCGTCTTTCGTGAAATCGAATTTGACCTTGCCGTCGAGGCTGATTTTGGTTTCGTTCTCGATAAGCTTCGTGCCGAAGCCTGGTTTGATCTCCTTGCCCAAGGCCGGACCGTTCTTTTCCGTCCAGGTCAACTCGACGCGGCCCTCATTCTCGCTCCATGACACGTCAACGCGGCCGGCCGAGCGTGACAGGGCTCCATATTTGGAAGCATTCGTCGCAAGTTCGTGCAGGATCATGCCGAAAGCCATCGCCTTTTTGGGCGGCAGCCGGATATCGGGGCCTTCGACATGGACCTGCTTGCCTGAAAAGGGGACGAGTTCCTTTTTGACCAGTTGCCGCAGCGGGGCGTCCTTCCACCGGTCTTTCGACAGCAGTTCGTAGGAACCGGCCATGGCCGTCAGACGGGGCAGATAGGTGTCGGTGAAGGCCTCTACACTGTCTGAAGTTTTCGCGGTCCGGCGCGCCAGGGCAATGACCACGCCGAGCATGTTCTTGACCCGGTGATTGAGTTCCGACACGAGAATGGCCTGGTGCTGTTCGGCCTCCACCAGGGTCGTGACATCGACGAAGGTCACGACAGCGCCTTCGGTCCGGCGGCTGGAATCGCGATAGGGCGCAAAGCGCACAAGATAGTGATGGCCCTCGCTGGTCTCGAGCTGTCGCTCCACCATTTCGCCCTGTGTGGCGTTCCTGACGTCGGATTTGAGGGATGGCAGATCGAAATTGCCAGACAAATCGGTGAGTGGGCGCCCCCTGTCGCCGGGCAGGATGTTCAGCACCGCTTCCATGGCCGGCGTGAAGGTGCGGATGGTGAGATCGGTCTTGAGGAAGACCATGGCGGTCTGGGTATTGTCGAAGAGATTTTCCAGATCGCTATTGGCCGCGTCCAGTTCATCGACCTTGCCGGCCAGTTCGCCATTGACCGTCTGGAGTTCCTCGTTCAGCGACTGGAGCTCTTCCTTTGAGGCTTCCAGTTCCTCATTCGTAGACTGGAGCTCCTCATTCACCGAAACCAGTTCCTCATTGGAGGATTTCAGCTCTTCCAGCGACGTCTCGTATTCTTCGATAACCGATTGCAGCCGCTCGCGCGTCTCACGCGCATCCTGTTCGAGTTCTTCGACCAGGTCGTCTCCGGTATTCTCAGACCTGTAGGTATTGATCTGGTCAGGCCGCAAGACGGGGCCCTGGTCGGCAAAAAGGACAATATAGAGGGGCTCTGCATCGGTATCGGATGGCAGCGGCGAGACGGTGATCGAGACGTGCTGGATCCGCCCCTCATCATTCTCCACCGGTATCCCGTCTCGCACCGCGCGCCGGCCGGTTTCCACCGCTTCGCGGAACACAGCCCGCGCTTCGAGGCGCAGACTTTTGCGCGCGAGGCTGAAGAATTGTCTTGTTGGCGCGCCCGGCGCGGCCTCGAGATATTTGCCCGTCTTGCCCGAGTAATACACGATATCGCCGTCGCGATTGGCCACGATATGTGCGGGCGCAAACTGATCGGCGACCACCGATTCGACCGATTGCCTGAACGACAGCCCCTTCACCGCGTTCGGCGCGAGGGGCGGAGACGGGCTGGAAGTCTCGCCCAGATTTTCGAGCGGGAAAGGGATACGTGCGCGGCCAAGATGGTCTTCCTTCGCCCTGAAGATGCGGGCTTTTTTGTCGATGGGGGAAAACAGGTCCGAATACTGGCTGATATTCTCCGATGTTCCCAGGAACAGATAACCGCCAGGGCGCAAGGCATAGTGGAATGTCGGAATGACCTGTCCCTGGACCTCCGGTCCGAAATAGATGAGCAGGTTGCGGCAGGAGACGAGATCGATGCGCGAAAAAGGCGGGTCCCTGATGATGCTGTGGGGCGAGAAGATGCACATGTCGCGGATCTTCTTGGCGATTGTGTAGGATTCGGCATCCTTGACGAAATAACGCTCAAGTCTTTCGGCCGAGACTTCCTCCAGCAAGGCAGCAGGGTACCGCCCGGCACGCGCGACACCGAGGGCGTGATCATCAATGTCGGTGGCAAAAATCTGGATCTGCGTTTTCGCACCGCTCTCGGCCAGGAATTCGGCCATGAGGATGGCAATAGAGTAGACTTCTTCGCCTGTCGCGCAGCCCGGCACCCAGACACGGACCATGTTGGCGCTCTCCCGGCGACCCTCGAAAAGCGCGGGAATGACGGTCTCCTTCAGTTTCTCGAAGGGTTCGGCGTCCCGGAAGAAATTGGTGACATTGATGAGCAGGTCCCGGAAGAGTGTGTTCACTTCGGTCGCATCTTCCTGAAGCAGCGTGACATATGCCTCGAGGTCGGCGACCTGGGTGACGTTGATGCGGCGCTGCACCCGGCGAAGGAAGGTCCTTACCTTATAGCCTGAAAAATCATGACCAACCTGCGCCTTCATGATGTCGTAGATCCGTGCGCGCAGGGTCAGCTCTTCCTGTTTTTCGGTCTCCGCATCGTCGGTCTCCAGCGCATCGAGAAGGTGCATGCTCCGGGCGAACGCGACCAGTTTCTCGCCCATTTCGGAGGCCGGAATGGCGAGGTCGACCAGCCCGGTACTGATGGCGCTTTCCGGCATGTCGGGGTGCATCGGCCCACCGCCATCAGCGACCTGGGCCATGGTAAGGCCGCCGCGTTCCTTGACGGCCTTGAGCCCCAGCGTACCATCCGTATTTCCGCCGGACAGGATGATCGCCGCGCATCGCTCGCCACATTCCAGCGCGAGCGCGCTCAGAAAGACGTCGATCGGCTTGCGCTCTCGCTTCGCGGAGGTCTGTTCCGAAATCTGAAGCTCGCCATGCTTGAAGCCCAGAACCGCGCCGGCGGGCAGCACGTACACACAGTTCTTGCGTACGCGAACGCCCTGTTTGGCCACCACCACTTTCAGCTTGGTGTAGCGCGCGATAATTTCATGAAGATGGCTTTCGCGGTCCGGGTTAAGGTGCGTGACAACCATGAACGCTATACCGGGATCATCGGGGAGACCCTTGAAAAAGGCCTCCAGCGCTTCGACGCCGCCAGCCGAAGCTCCGATGCCGGCGATGGCGAAGTCGCGCGTTTTTTTAGTGGTCATATGATCCTCTTGGGCCCGAGGGTAGGAGCAAAGCGGGCGGGCTACAATCAATAACCCATGAACCTGCGATAATTTCGGGCAGGGCAATGGGGGCGCAGGCGCGTTCCCGTCAATTCTCCGGAAGCCAGGAAAAGTCCAGCTGATCGTAGCGATTGACGTAGCCTGCCAGCTTGGAGAGCCGGTCCCGGTCCCTGAGCTTGATGAAGGATTTGTGCCGCTTGATCACCCGTAACTCTTCCAGCTGCTTGAAGGTCCGGCTGACATGGACATTCGAGAGGCCGACAAGATCGCCTATGTCCAGCTGCGTCAGCGGACAGTGGAACTGATCCTCGATGTAGCGGCTATTCAGCGCCAGGCGATCAAGAGTCTGCAGGGCAAACAGGGCAATTCTGGCGGTGGCGTAATTGCGCAAATGGAGCGCCGCGCGGTCATTGTGCTGGATCTGCTCGATCATCGCCACGCAGAGTAACAAGCCCGCCAGCCTGCCCTGACTAGCCAGAAGCTCGCCAAAGCGGTGGCGCGGGAGCCGGCAGACCTCACCGCTCGTTTTTGCGACAACCTGGTAGAGCGCGTTGTCATAGGACAGGTCAGGAAAGCCGATAATGTCGCCGGGAAAGTGAAGCTGAGGACTGGCGCGCCCTCCAGTGGGCCCGAAGGATTCCGATGCAAACCAGCCCTTTCGAACGATAAGACAGGAGGGAGAGGGGCCGCCTTCCTTCAATACGGTTTCGCCAGCGCAGACTGTCTGGGGCTCCTCCTCAAGCCTCAGCAGTACATCGATTTCACGCGGGTTGAGACTCCAGAGCCCGGAAAGCTTCGTCGCGATACTACTGCCGGATTCGTCGATTGACCGATCAGGCTCAAAGGGCATCAGACCAGCCCTTCCGGGCCAGAGGCTGGAGCG
>NZ_JBARZC010000290.1:0-7108 GCF_049649345.1 Henriciella sp.
ATCTGGATATGGTCGATATAGTCATCGAGATCGAACCGGCCGAGCCAGATCGGCGCCATGCGCGCATCGGTCCAGTCGGTGATGTAGACATCGTGAGTGGGCAGGAAGGCCTCGACCGTGCCGCGCAGCAGCGTCGCATAGTGGCCCGAAAGCGGCGCGACGATCAGCAGCTCCGGGCGGCCCGGCTCGACATTTTCGGTTTCGAAGTGGACCAGCTGGCACCAGGGGGTGGCCCAGGCGGTCGTTGGTGTGACGGCATGCTCGACGCCATCAATCTCCGTCGAGGTGATCTGCCACTCCGGCTTGCCGTAATAGCGGGTCGCGCGCTCGAACACTTTGGACGCCGCGGAAACGGATTTGGCAAATTGCGTTTCCCGAAGAGGGTTTGTCGAAGATGACCAGATCGAATTTGCTGCCTTCGCCTGCAGCCGCAGGGGCGCCATTGCGGCGCGGTTCATCTCAACCAGTGAATAGAGCACGTGTGTTTCCCATCATGTTGCACTGCAACATATGCGCCTTTTCAGCGCCATTGCAACATATCTTATGAGCCCAGAAGCTTTCCAAGACATGTTGCCATGTCCTCGGAATTTGTATTTGCCTCGGCAAAGAAGGTCTTCAATTTCCAGTTTTCATCCATGAGATAGAGCAGGGATGTGTGGTCCATCGTATAGCCAGCGAGGCTTTCAGGCGTCTCGATTCTCTCGAAGCCGATAAAGAACTCCTCGGCCACCTTCTCGATGTCTTCAACGCTGCCCGTCAGGCCGACGAGATTGTCCGGAAACGCGTTGCTCTCGACATAGCTCGCAAGCTGCTCCGGCGTATCGCGTTCAGGATCGACCGTGATGAGCAGGGTTTGGGGCGGCTCGATGCCGTCTGGCAGTTGCCTGTAGGCATTGCCAATGCTGACCAGTGTCGAGGGGCAGACATCCGGACAATAGGTAAAGCCGAAATAGATGAGCGTCGGCCTGCCCTTGAAGTCTTCTTGCGTGACGCGCTGGCCTTCATGCGTGGTCAGCTCGAACGGGCCGCCGATTTCCTCATAGGCGCGCGTCGTGCACGAGGCGACGGCGCCGCCAGCCCTGGTCTGCGCGCCTTCCTCCCCGTCTCCTGCATCATTTGAACTGCTGCAGGCCGACAGCGCAGCAGCTGCGGCGGCAAGGATAAATGTCTGGAACATCTTCATGGCTGAAGGTATGCGACTGGCGAGCGGCTGCCGCAACACTGTTGCTGGCGAAACAGTGTCGCAGGAGCGATATGGAAGAGACACACGCAACCCGCGAAGGACTGGAGCAGGCGCTGTACAGCCTGCTGCCGACAGGGCTTGCTGGCGTCGACGCAGCGCGCGGGCGGGCCCGGCTCCGAACGCTTGTGACCCTGCGCTGGCTCGCCGTAGGAGGTCAGACTGCGGCGGTTCTGTTCGTCCGGTTCGGCCTTGGCTTTGAGCTGCCGCTCGGGCTTTGCCTCACCGTGATTGCAGCGTCGGCCTGGCTCAACGTCTTTATGTCCTTTGCAATGAGCGACCAGGTCTTGCTGAAAGGCTGGGAAGCGGCCCTTCAACTGGGCTTCGACACGGTCCAGCTGGCGGTCCTGCTCGGCTTGACCGGCGGACTGGCCAACCCTTTCCTGCTTTTCCTGCTCGCCCCGGTCACCGTCGCTGCCACAAGTCTGCGCCGGCGGTTTTCGGTCAGCGTCGCCGTGCTGGCCATTCTGTGCGCGGCGATGATGTCAGCCTTTGCCTTTGACCTGCCCGCGCCCACTGACGACCCTTTCGATCTGCCGGCCCTGTTCGAATGGGGCCATTTCGCAGCGCTGGGCATCGGCATCGTCTTCTTCACGGTCTCGTCCCTGCGCCTTAGCGAAGATGAAGCGCGCATGATCCGCGCGCTCGATGCCGCCTCGATCGTCATGGCGCGCGAGCAGCGCCTGTCTGCCATCGGCGCGATGTCCGCCATGACGGCTCATGAACTTGGCACGCCCCTCGCCACGATCCACCTCGTGGCCAAGGAGCTGAGTGCCGAATTCGTGGAAGACGATCCACATTTCGAAGATGTCCGCCTGATCGCCGAGCAAGCTGACCGCTGCCGCGAAATCCTCGGCAAGCTCAGCCGCTCGCGTGAGGCCGAAGACATCGTTCATGCCAATATGCCACTTTCCAGCCTGGTCGAAGAAGCCGCCGCCCCGTTCCAGGGCCTTGGCGTCGAACTTCGCGTCACCTATTCGCCCGGCGACCACGGCGAGCCGCGCATTCCGATGATCCGGCGCAGCCCTGAAGTCCTGCACGCGCTCGGCGCCTTTATAGAGAACGCTGTGAGCTTCGCAGACAGTCAGGTGCGCGCAGTGGCGAGCTGGACTGACCGCCAATTCATGGTCACCATCACCGATGACGGGCCGGGCTTTGCGCCGGACGTGATGCCGAAGCTTGGCGAGCCCTATGTCTCACAGCGCGGCGAAGCGCATCTCGGCGGCGGCGATATGGGCCTCGGCTTCTTCATAGCGAAGACACTGATCGAGCGGACAGGCGGGCGCATCGCGACACGGAACAGAACCTTGCCAAGACATGGTGCAATTGTGCAGGCCGTCTGGCCTAGAACAGCACTCGAAAGCTTGGAATCTGACAGAATACAGATAAATACTCCATCAGTGGAGACTTGAGTATGGACTATAACGTCACTGTAAAACTGCATGACGCCCTGAAGGACGTTGAAGATCGCACCTGCCTCATCCTCGATGATGATGGCCCGTTTCTTCAGCGCCTGGCGAGGGCGTTGACGCAGCGTGGTTTTCTCGTCTCGGCGGTGTCGTCTGCCTCAGAGGCGAAAGACATTGCGCGCATGAACCCGCCGGCTTTTGCGGTGCTGGATTTGCGCCTGGAAGACGGTTCAGGTCTTGATGTTGTTGAAGTTCTCCACCGGTTCCGCCCGGACGCGCGCGCCGTCATCCTCACCGGGTATGGCGCAATCGCGACCGCTGTCGCCGCTGTGAAAGCGGGCGCCGTGGATTATCTCGCCAAACCCGCCGAAGTCGAAGACATTGTCCGCGCGCTGGTCAACAAGGGCGACGGGCTGCCAGACCCGCCGGAAAACCCGATGTCGGCTGACCGCGTGCGCTGGGAACACATCCAGCGGGTGTACGAGCTCTGCAATCACAATGTCTCGGAAACAGCCCGCCGGCTCAACATGCACCGCCGGACCCTGCAGCGCATCCTGGCCAAACGCGCGCCGAGATAGGCACGGGTTCAGCGCGTCCGGCTTCATCCTTCGACAGGCTCATGATGAGGTTCCACAGCTCGGCAAGTACACTCCACCCTCACCCAGAGCCTGTCGAAGGGCGAGGGCGGTCAGCACACGTCTAACCTTAAGGCCCCCTTGGCCCCAGGTTGGACGTCTTCCGCGCCGGATCAGGTGTTTTGTCCTTGAATTTGCAGATATCGGCGATCACGCAGTCCCAGCATTGCGGCTTGCGCGCCACGCAGGTGTAGCGCCCGTGCAGGATCAGCCAGTGATGCGCGCCCTTTTTGAATTCAGGCGGGGTCACGCGTTCGAGCTGCTCTTCAACCTCGTCTGGCGTTTTGCCGGGGGCGAGGCCCGTGCGGTTCGAGACGCGGAAGATGTGCGTATCGACAGCGATGGTTTCATGGCCAAACGCTTCGTTGAGCACAACATTCGCCGTCTTGCGGCCGACGCCCGGTAGCTGCGTCAGCTCATCGCGCGACTGGGGCACCTCCCCATCAAACTCATCGATCAGCATCTGGCTGAGCGCGATGACGTTTTTCGCCTTGTTGCGCCACAGCCCGATCGTCTTGATATGCTCGGCGACACCGCCTTCGCCGAGGTCTAGCATCTTCTTCGGCGTATCGGCGATCTCGAACAGCTTCTTCGTCGCCTTGTTTACCCCGACATCCGTCGCCTGCGCCGACAGGGCGACAGCGACGACGAGTGTGTAGGGGTTGTGATAGTTGAGCTCTGTTTCAGGCGCCGGGCGATCTTCGGCGAGAGCGGCATAGAGCTGCGCCGTTTTCTCCGGGCCGAGTGTCGGGGAGCGGCGTTTCCTGCGGGTCTTGGTCTTCGTCTGGGCCATGTCAAAGCGGTGTAAATGCCGCGGGCGCCTAATCAAGCCTTCACTTGCCTCGCCTGTCTTGAGACCTAGAATTGCACGCATGGAAGAGTCCGGCTCCACCGTCTATTTCGATGCGACGCTGACCCCGAATGTGGCGCTCAGCCCGCGGGCCTTTCTGATCGTGATGGCCCTGGTCGGCGGCATGAGTTTCATCGGCGGAATGATGTTCCTCGCCATGGGGGCATTTCCCGTGATCGGCTGGTTCGGGCTCGATGCCCTCGCCATCTGGTTTGCCTTTCGCAAGAACTTTCAGAATCTCAGGGAAGAAACCCTTGTCCAGATCACGGCCGCCGACATACGCCTTCGCCATTCCAACCCCGGCCAGGATGCCAGGGAAGTCCAGCTGCCGACCGCCTTCACGCGCCTCAGCCTCGATTTCCCGGACCGCCGGCCGAGCGAATTGCGCCTCGCGCACGGCCAGCTCGCCTATGTCATCGGCCGGTTCCTGACGCCCCGGGAACGCAAATCGCTGCATGATGCGATGCAGAACGCCATCTCAAAAGCGAGGTCCGAGCGGTATTGATCAAAAAAATGACGCCGGCGTCATAGTTTTTGAACGAAGTCTGTGTTAAAGTCGCAGCGACGTCAAAAATCACCGGAAAACCGGGATCTCTGGAGGCATCTCATGGCAGACACAATTCAAAAGGTTCAGCATTCGCTCGAGCGTCCAATATCGACCATTCGCGATAAATTGATGGACTATCATCTCGACCGCGGCGCGCCGATTCCGAGCGTTGATGAGGTCGACTGGGCGAATTTCGACATACTGGACCCCGAATTCTGGCGCCGCGACGCGATCTGGCCCTTCTTTGAATATCTGCGCGACAATGATCCGCTGCACTACACGCCCGACAGCTTTTCCGGTGCATACTGGTCGGTCACGCGCTATGAAGACATCCTGAAAGTCGATGTCGATCACAAGCGCTTCTCCTCAAGCTGGGAATATGGCGGCATCACGCTCGGCGAAGGCTTTGAGGATTTCGAGCTGCCAATGTTCATCGCCATGGATGAGCCGCGCCATTCGGAACAGCGCAAGACCGTCCAGCCGGCCGTCGCACCGAACATGCTGAAGGAATTCGAGCCCCTGATTCGCTCGCGCACACAGGGCCTGCTCGACTCCCTGCCCGTCGGTGAACCCTTCGACTGGGTCGATACGGTCTCGATCGAGCTGACCACGATGATGCTCGCAACGCTGTTCGACTTTCCGTTTGAGAACCGGCGCCAGCTCACGCGCTGGTCGGATGTCGCGACCAACCCGCACAATCCGGACATCGTTCCCGGCGGTCTCGATCAGTGGAAACAGGAGCTGATGGAGTGTCTGACGACCTTTATGGGCCTCTATCAGGAGCGCCAGGCCCAGCCGATCAAGAATGATCTGATCAGCCTGCTCGCCCATGGCGAGAAGACCAAGAACATGACGCCGATGGAGCTGCTCGGCAACGTCATCCTGCTCATCGTTGGCGGCAATGACACAACCCGCAACTCGATGACAGCGTCAGTTTTCGCGCTCAACAAATGGCCCGAAGAATATGCCAAGCTGAAGGCTAATCCGGCGATCATTCCGAACATGGTTTCGGAAGTCATCCGCTGGCAGACGCCGCTCGCCTATATGCGCCGCACCGCGCTTGAAGATGTCGAGATGCATGGCAAGACGATCAAGAAGGGCGACCAGATCGCCATGTGGTATGTCTCCGGCAACCGCGATGAGCGCTTCTGGGACGAGGACCCGAACCGCGTGATCATCGACCGTAAACAGGCGCGCAACCATCTGTCTTTCGGCTTCGGTATCCACCGCTGCGTCGGCAACCGTCTCGGCGAGCTGCAGCTGCGCATCCTGTGGGAAGAGCTGATGGAGCGGTTCGAGCATATCGAAGTGCTCGAAGAGCCAGAGCGCACACCGCACAATTTCGTCAAGGGCTATACTTGGATGCCGGTCATCTGCCATCCGAAGAAGCGCTAGCGAGCCTTCACCGCACAGACAAACCCCGCAGTCCCGGCTGCGGGGTTTTTTATATGATATCCCCGTGTCGCTAGTCGTCCTGCGAGATCAGGCCGCTCAGACGGGCCCGGCCGCCATCCATGGTCAGCATTTCACCTGTGATCACGGCGCTAGAGGGCTGTGACAGGAAGAGCGCGGCTTCGGCAATCTCGTCAGCGAGGCTGGCGCGGCCAAGCGGCGTGCGCTGCTTCAGCCAGTCCTGCTCTGTGCTCTCAGCCCGCGGGCGAAGCGCGCAGATGGCATTGCAGCGGATCTTCTGCTTCGCCAGCTCGATCGAGCCGGCGCGCATGACGCCGAGGATCGCATGCTGGACGACGGCATCGGCGAAGTCGCCCTGATTGATCTGCTGGGCTGACAGGGAGAGCACAAAGGTGACGCTGCCGAGCTGCGCCTTCCGGCCCATCGTCTCGCCCTCATCCTCGATCCGGCGGGCGACGTGTTTTTCAAACAGTTGCAGCGTCATGATGGCACCGCGCACAGACCGCATGTGCAACCGCGCGAATTCGTCAATGTCGATATCGCCCAGGGCCAGATTCGGCGGAATGGGGGGCACGCTGACGATATGATCGACATGGCCATAGGCCTCGACGGCAGCGGCGAGGCAGTTTTTGATGCCGATACGGGTGTGGAGTTCCTCGTGCTGGACGATCGCCTTGTCACGAAGGTTGTCTGCGACCCGCTCGACGCGCTTCATCTGCGGGTCACAGGCAATGACGGCGTGGCCTTCTTCGACAAAGCGCCGGGCCACGGCCTCGCCAGTCAATTGGCCGAGGCCTAGAATGAGGGTGACGGGTTTTTCCATATCGGCTCCTGCACCGGATTTGCGTCAGCCGGCGAGGACAACCCGACGTGTCTGACTAGTTCGGATTCAGGTGAACCAGTTCCTCTTTAATCTTCAGTTTCTTTCTCTTCAATCGATGCAGTCGGACTTCATCGGCAGCGGGGCGTTTCTGCTCCTCGGATATCTCTTGATCCAGTTTGCGGTGGCGCGTT
>NZ_JBARZC010000291.1:0-6481 GCF_049649345.1 Henriciella sp.
GGCGACAGCCGTCGCACTTGGAATACTGGCCTTCGCTGCCAACGCCGAGGAAAAGCCGGCTTGTCCAACGGGTGAAGCAGGTGACTGGATGTGGCAGGCGAGCGGCTCTGACATTCAGCTCAAGAATCTCGATTTCCCCATTGGGTGGGAGACAAGTGGCGGCGATGTGTCCACGCACGGCTTCGCGCTGGCCATCAATCTTGATGGGGGGGACAAGGAAAAGATACGCGTTGCCCGTTTCGAGCTCCCGCCGCTCGATTTCTCGTTCGTGCGCGACCCCGATACGGAGAATACACGTACCTATCAGGTCTTCTCACCCTTCCCGATGTCTGAGGAAGCCATCGCCGGCAAGCACATCTTCGTCGCGATGAAATTCACCATGGCTGGACTCACCGTTGTCGACGAAGCTCCCAAGCTGCTTTTCCAGACGCGTGTGGAAACGTATGAGGGCAAGGGCAACAAGGTCGAAGGCAGCTGGGCGAGCTGGGACCATCCGATCGACTGGTCGTTCACCAGTCATGAAGATTTCAGATTGGCGTTCTCTACGCCTTACTTCACGCCATATGGTCAGGCGCCGCAGTGGTCGAATGTCGCCATCAGCAAGCCGATTGACCTGACCGTGCTGACGCCCATCATAGAGAATCTGCGTGTGAAGATGCTGGAGCAATCGCAAATCTTCAACATGTGCCAGCCCCACTATGGATTCATGAGGTTCGAGTAGCGGACGCGCTTATCGTGCCGGGCAAGGCTCCGGCGCATCGAGCTTCTGGCCTTCGAACCGGTCAACCCAGTCCCCAGAGCGGGGCAGGGGGTCGAAACCCGAGGCGCGATAGAGGACGAGCCGGCGGGTAATCGGGCAGCCATTCGAGCGCTCACCCAGGTCAACACTGACCTCGCCGACCTTCTCGAACGCTTCGAAATCGGCGGCGATGGCCGGGCGGCGGTTGGGCCGGTAGCTTGCGATCAGGACATCGCCGTCAATCTCGCCGGTCATCGGCTGCTGTTCGGCAAAGCTGTGCGCGCCTTCATTGTAGCGCCAGAGAATGAGCGGCGCGTCGATGCGGTCTTTCAGGTAGAAGTCGAGGCCATGCCAGATCTCGCGCTCATCGACCATGAGGGCTGTGGGCGTACCATCCTCCGCGACGAAAGCGACAAGCTTGTCGGAGATCTCGTCCCAGCCGCGCGTGCGTTTCAGGGCGTTATCGAGATCGAGCGGTTTGGCGACGGCGTCCGGCGCGATTGTGGCAGCGGTCATGACGAGGCCAAGCA
This sequence comes from Henriciella sp., assembly GCF_049649345.1. Classification (GTDB taxonomy): domain Bacteria; phylum Pseudomonadota; class Alphaproteobacteria; order Caulobacterales; family Hyphomonadaceae; genus Henriciella. The sequence goes on from NZ_JBARZC010000291.1 coordinate 1,270, forward strand.
CGGTGTGAAGCGTCAGTCCCGCCCAGAACAGGCCTTCCGGCCGGAAGCGGAACAGGAATGCAAAGAGCATGATGCCGCTCGCGACGGCCACACCGGTGAGGATGCGGGCGGTCAAGGTGAAGTCTGGCGCTAGGATGAAACCGACCGCCGAGAGCCCTGCGATCCAGACCCAGAGCCATTTATTCGTCCGCGCGCGCAGGAAGACCATGGCGATCAGGACCGACGCCGCCGGATAGGCGGTCGCGGCCCAGTTGGCATGGGCGCGTGACAGGATGGACTGGCCGAAGATGATGACGAGCACCGGGAGGATGAAGCAGGTCAGCCAGAGCTCACGCCGCGCCGGTTCGCCCGTGGCTGAGCGGCGCATGAAGAGGAGGCCGGCCAGAAGCGCAAGAAAGCTGACCGGGCCAAACACACCCATCTGGTCGGCGAGGAATTTGAGCGCGTTCTCGGGGTTGAACAGCTCGCCGCCGAGATTGGCATTATCGACCGTGTGGCCAACCGTGGCGAAATCATTCTGTGCGTTCCAGACAAGGTGCGGCGCGACCACGGCGAGGGCGATGGCGAGCGTAGCGCCGCCCCTGAGCGTCAACAGGCCCTGCCGGGTGGGTTTGTCCAGAATGGCTGTCAGCACCACGCCGATGGCAAAGTAGAGCATCGCATATTTGGCAAGAAAGCCGGTGCCGATGGCGAGGCCGAGACCGATATAGCTCGCCCATCCGGCTTCGCCCTGCCGCACGCGCCAGAGAAGGTAGAGCGCCACCGCCCAGACCGGCATCAGGACGCCATCGGTCGACAGCACGGTGGACGAGAGCCAGACCGCCGGCATCAGCGCATAGCCGACGGCTGCCATCAGGCCGACCTTGGGCGAGGCCATGCTGCGGCCCAGCAGGAACAGACAGGCGGCAGCGATCGTGTGCAGGAAAGGCGCCGGCAAACGCACGGCCCAGGCCGAATCGCCGAACATTGCGGTGCTCGTATGGATCACCCAGGCGATCAGCGGCGGTTTTGAGTAATATCCCCACTCCAGCGACTGCCCCCAACGCCAGTACTGGGCTTCATCGGCATAGAGTTCGAGCGGCGAGGCCAGAACGGTGAAAACACGCAGCACCAAAAGCCCGAGCAATATCAGGGCCGTAAGGCGGGCGTAAATCCGCTCGTTTTTCGCGTCGTTCAGCATGCCACCAGCCTGCTAACGCGAGGCGGCCAACTTGGCCAGAGAGCCAATGCCGGTGTGGCTTTTTTGCAATCATTTTTCCTCGTTTGCTGCGCTGCACAGAAGAGTAATAAAGCTGTCACAAAACTGTTACGCAGGCGGAATAGAGCGCCGGTCAATTGGCCTTGGTTAAGAAGTGTGAGGTACCGGGGCCGCCAAACCGAAGAAGGGGTTCTTCATGTCCAACTGGAAACTACTATCCGGCGTCGCAGCGGCATCGCTGTTCACCGCCGCGATTATCGCACCTGCAGAAGCGCAGGTCACCACGTCCGGGGTTCGCGGCCAGGTGACGAACGCCGAAGGCACACCGATTGCCGGTGCCGACGTCATCGTCCGTGACCCGGAGACGGGGCTGGTCCGCACGACGACGACGACATCATCAGGTACGTATACGCTCCGCAACCTGCCGGTTGGCAGCACTTATACGGTCGAGATCCTTGCAACTGATTTTCAGGGCCGCGCAGTCGAAGATGTCGCTCTGAACCTTGGCGACACCGCAGAAGTGAACTTCACGCTTGGTGAAGGCGACCGTACAATGGACACGGTCGTTGTGACCGCCTCGACCGCAAACCTTGCTCAGGTTGCGATCGGCCCATCGGCGACATTCGGCCTTGAGACGCTGAAGCAGGCTCCGGCGATCAACCGCAACATCACAGACGTCCTGCGCATCGACCCGCGCGTCTATGTTGACGAGTCCCGCGGCGACATCAACGCTGTCCAGTGCGGCGGCAAGAATTCCCGCTTCAACTCGCTGACCGTTGATGGCGTGAAGATGAACGACAATTTCGGTCTCAACTCGAACGGCTACCCAACCGAGCGGATCCCGTTCTCCTACGACGCCATTGAGCAGGTCTCCATCGAGCTTGCGCCTTTCGACGTCCAGTATGGTGGCTTCTCTGCCTGTAACATCAACGCTGTCACGAAGTCGGGTACCAACGAATTCCACGGTTACGCTTTCGGTGACTACACCAGCAGCGACCTTCGCGGCGATAGCCTTGAAGGCGATGAAGTCGTGACCGGTGATTATGACGAATACCGTTACGGTTTCGGTATTGGCGGCCCGATCGTTCAGGACAAGCTGTTCTTCTTCGCCGCTTATGAAAAGCTTGAAGGTGTGAACCTCTTTGACCGAGGCCCAATTGGGTCAGGTGCCGTTAATGAAGTGAACATCACCCAGGCGGAAGTCGACGAGATCCGTGCAATCTCCCAGAACCTCTATGGTTACGATCCAGGCGACATCCCTTCCAGCGCCGACAATGAAGACGAGAAAATCCTCGTCAAACTCGACTGGAACATCAACGAAGATCACCGCGCAACCTTCACCTATAACTGGAATGATGGCTTCAACATCGCCCAGTCCGACGGTGACAGCAACGAGCTGGAATTCTCCAATCACCTCTATGAGCGTGGCGCAGAACTGACCGCTTATGTCGGCTCGGTCTATTCTGACTGGACGGACAATTTCTCAACTGAAATCCGCGTCGGTTACTCTGAACTCGACAACCGTCAGAACTCGATCGGCGGTACAGACTTCGGTGAGATCACGATCGAAACCGACGATGTCGACGTCTACCTAGGCGGCGATGACTCCCGTCAGGCCAACAAACTCTACTACGAGACGTTCAATGTCGCGCTGAAAGGCTTCTATACGGCCGGCGACCATAACTTCTCGTTCGGCTATGAGCGCGAAGACCTGGATGTCTTCAACCTCTTCGTCCAGCACGTTGAGACTGAGATCGACTTCGACGACAACCCGAACACCGTCGGCGATGGTTTCGACTTTGCCATCGAAAACTTCCGTCTCGGCCTGGCTGACAACGTCAACTACAACAACGCGCCGTCCGGGGATCCGAATGATGCGGCTGCTGACTGGGGCTACTCGATCAACACGCTGTATGCGCAGGACGAGTATGACTTCGGAACCGGTTTCGTGCTGACGGCCGGTATGCGGTATGACTGGTACACGACCGACGACAAGCCGCTGGTCAACCCAGACTTCTTGGCTGATTACGGCTTTGGCAACGACCAGACCCTCGACGGCGAAGGCCTGCTTCAGCCACGCGTTGGCTTTACCTGGAACATCGATGACAGTCTCGATCTTCGCGGTGGTCTCGGTGTCTATTCCGGTGGCAACCCCAATGTCTGGCTATCCAACACCTACTCGGCAAACAATGTAAGCCAGTTCGGTGCAGACGGCGGCGACTTTGGTCTTGAAAACGGCGTCACCTCGCTGTTCGGCATTCCTTACAGCATGTGTGAAGACGGCGTTCCGACAGGACCAGGCTACTGTGTGCCACAATCCATGGCCGATGCGGTTGCAGCCGGTGCAGGGTCGAACTTCGAGATCAACTATCTCGATCCGGACTTCAAGCTTCCCTACGAGATCAAGATGGCCCTCGGCGCGACCAAATTTGTCGATGTGCCTCAGCTTGGCGGTGAGTATATGCTGTCCGCTGACGTGCTCTACACGATCGGTAAAGAGCGCGCTGTCTGGATCCGCGGCGACCTGGAGCAAACCGGCACAACGACTGGCCCCGACGGCCGCGTCTATCCGACCTATTCCAGCGTCCGTGAGGCGTCCTTCGTTCTGACGAACTCAAACGACTCTCCGCACTCGCTGCTCGTCTCTGGTGCCATCTCGAAACAGCATGACTTCGGTCTCGACTGGTCGCTCGGCTATGCATACTCGGATGCGCAGGACGTCCACCCGATGACCTCATCGGTTGCGTTCTCCAACTATGTGAACCGGGCCTTCAGCGATCCGCAGGATGTGTCGGCGGCAACGTCTGACTACAATACCGAGCATCGCATCACGGCTCTGGCGAATTACGAGCGAGCGTTCTTCGGTGACAATACGACCCGCTTCTCGGCCTTCGGCCAAGTAGTGTCAGGCCGTCCGTACAGCAACACGATCGAGGGTAACCCGAACTTCATCACAGGCTTCACACCATTCCTCGAGGGCAATCCGTTCCTCGCGCTTGGTCAGGAGCGTAATGCTGAAGAGGGCTCCTGGTGGGGCAAGGTCGACATCAAGGTCGAGCAGGAGTTCGCGCTCTTTGATGACCATGTTGCTTCCGGCTTTGTCGTGATTGACAACTTCACCAACCTGCTGAACGACGAGTGGGGCATCCTGCGCCAGCCAGGCTTCCCGTCGACGTGTACGGTTGATGTCAATGGCGACCGCACCGGAACATGCGAATCTCGTCAGGGCGATGCATCGCGCTACGAGATCCGCTTCGGCCTTCGCTACGAGTTCTAGAACCTCCGGTTCACATCGAACCAATTGAAATCAGGGAAGGGCGGCTCCATGTGGGCCGCCCTTTCTCTTTGTCTCCTCCTATGGCAAATCGCGCGACATGACTGACACGCCTATCGCTTTTACCCCGCCTGAATGGGCCCCGCAGTCTTCTGTCTGGGTTGGCTGGCCGCATCTCAGGGATGAGTGGGCGGGCGACTATGCTGGCGCGCAGCGCGAGATTGCGGCGCTGGTCAAGGCGCTGGCGCCTGTCGTGACCGTGAAACTGGTCATCGGCGCGCCGCATTCGCGCCCCGAAGCGGTCGAGCAGATCGGCGATCTGGCAGAGCTGTACGATGCGCCCATGGGCGATATCTGGCTGCGCGACATCGGGCCTGTCTTCGTGAAATACAGCAACCGGCTGGAGGGGCTCGGCTTCGAGTTCAATGGCTGGGGCGGCAAGTATGAGCTGGAAGGCGACAGAGAAACGGCGGCCTCCATTGCGCGCCTCGAAGGCCACCCTCTAAAGCGCTTGCCCTTCGTGCTGGAAGGCGGCGCGGTTGAGCAGGATGGCGAAGGCCTGCTGCTGACGACGCGCCAGTGCGTGCTCAATCCGAACCGGAATGAAAGCTGGAACGAGGCGAAAGCCGAAGAGGCGCTGACACTTGCGTTCAGTGCGGACCGCATGATCTGGCTCGGCGATGGCCTGACCGGTGATCATACCGATGGTCATGTCGACAATATTGCCCGCTTTATCAGGC
>NZ_JBARZC010000292.1:0-3727 GCF_049649345.1 Henriciella sp.
CCGGAAAGATAGGCCACCATTCGATCAGCAAGTGCGAGGGAGACTGACGATGAAATTCAAAAGAATCCACGCGGCAACGATAGGCGCTTTGGCGCTAGCGTTTTCCGCGTCGGCGCAGACAGAATCTGCCCCTGAAGTCCAGAATGCAGCGGCAGATTCGGCTGCCACGGCACCCGATCCGCTCTCTTCGGCCGCGGCCGTCTATGCGACGTTCCATGGCGATGTCACCGACATCAAGCAGAACTCGTTCAAGAGCGCCAATGACATCCAGAGCGCGCTCAGCAATCTTGGCAGCCAGAACTCCGAACAGCTGACCCGCGGCTGGATGGCCTATTCTGCCCTCGTCGCCTCGCAAAACCCTGAATTCCGCGCCGCTGTGCGCGATATTGAAGGCTTCTACGGCAAGGACGTTTTCGTCCGCGGCCTTCAGAACGATGTGCGCTATGCCCGCTCCCTGAATGGCGGCAACAGCGCGGTCAATTCCGCCATGGTCGCCGGTGACGCCGACTCCAAGCGGCTGACCTCGACAGCCGCCTTCGTCAAGGAACAGGCCTATTCGCTGCATGGCTCTGGCTGGGCCAAGGGCAAGGTCGGCGACTCACGCGCAATCGCGACGAGCCTGCGAGCCCAGTCTCTCCGTGGCCGCCCGGCACGCTCTGACCTGGTCACCGCCTTCACGGCTCCCGGCATTGACAGTGTCCTCGTATCCGCCGGTGCCAATGGCGCTCCATCCGTGTGGGAAAGTGTCTCCAGCGCCGCCTCCGCGATCCGCGTGCCTGACATGAAAAGCGCGCTCGGCATCTCCAACAAGCGCGTCGCGGCTGGCAAGGAGCCGATCGCCGACCAGATCGCAACCCTCGCAGCCTATCGCATCATCGGCTCGGAAGGCTCTGCCGCCGCTCCGATGCAGCGCGCCATGACAGAGAAGCAGACAGCCGGTTGCCTCAACATGGCCCAGCTTAACCTGCAGCAATGCGTCGCCGCCGCTCACCAGCATTTCGAGGTGCCTTTCTGCATCGGCGAACATGCTCTGGCTGATGTTGGCCGTTGCATTAGCAAGGTTAGCCAGTAACAATCTACCTACTTTCAATCTCTTGCCCCGGCAGCCCATCGCGGTTGCCGGGGTTTTCTTTTGCCTCGCAATACCCCAAATGGCTGGCATGAGTGTTGAGACCCAAGCCAATGACATCCGCGCCGAGTTCGATTTTCTCGATGACTGGGAAACGCGCTATGCGCACATCATCGATCTCGGAAAGGCGAACCCTGCCCTCGCCCCGGACGAGCGCACTGAAGCGACCCGCGTGCGCGGCTGCGCGTCGCAGGTCTGGATGGTGATCAGCGAGCAGGAGGATGACACTCTGGAGATCAGGGCTGAATCCGATGCGATGATCGTTTCCGGCCTGATCGCTCTCCTGATCCGCCTGTTCTCCGGCGCGCCGCGCGAGGAGATTCTCGCCTTCGACACACCGGCCTTCCTGGAAGACATCGGCGTCACAGGCGCCCTCTCTGCCCAGCGCTCCAACGGGCTCGCCTCGATGCTCGAGCGCATCAGGACAGTTGCATCCGCTCAAACGACCGGGGGCTAGGCACCACGCCGCCGCGCCAGGAACTGAGATCGGCTGCATTGCGCAGCTGCTCTTCCAGCCCGTCCAGCCATTCATCGATCGCCGGATCGTCGCGAAAATCCTCGATCCTGTGACAGCCATAGGCGACCGTCGAGCGGTCGCGCCCCAGCGCATTGGCAATCCGTGACAGGCTCATGCCGAGGGCGACATGCGCGAGGTACATCGCGACCTGCCGGGCCCGCGCAATCCTGTGGTCGCGCTTGTTCACAGACAGGATCTGCTCGGCCGGGATCATCAGGGCAAAGCCTGTCAGGCCTGCTGCGAGACGCACCTGATGCTCGTCCTGGAACCGCTTTGAAAAACTCATCATCCAACTCCCATAATCCGTTGAACCCCAGATTAGGGCCGCGGACAGGGTGTAGGATATTTTTCCTAATTCAGGAAATCAATCCCTTGCGGATAGGGTGGAGGGGATGGGCGGGATTGCTGGAGGGAAACAGACGCAATCTCCGTTGCGATCACCTAGGTATCGATAGTGATAGGCATCAAGACTAGCTTCTCAAGGACGCGACACGCGAGCGCCTGAGCTATCTGCTGTCCGGTAATGCCGCGCTCGACTAAGCAGAAGACCAGAGCCTTCATGCGCTATTGAAAGCGAATCAGAGCTAATGGCAAAAGCGCTCAAAGCTGTATTAGTGGCAGGCGATTCGACTCAAAGATCAAATCAATCTCATAATGTCTTCGCACCCGGAAAGTGATTCCCTTCCGCTTGTGTACGCCCAACGGGGGGCCACTGCCCAAGAAAGGAGGTGATTGCATGTCCGGATGCACCAAGAAGGTGCGCCAAGTGCGCACCGGCAAGAAGCCGGGTCCGAAGACGGTTGGGGTGAAACCTCACCGCCGTTCGAAACCGGCCCCATGCAAGAAGCGCTAGGTCTTTGACCTAAGCTTCGGGCGGCGACCGGGGGAATTCGTAGCAGATGATCCCCGGTCGTCGTTCTCGTCATTATTGCGCGGATTCGGCAGTGATAGCATCAAGTTCTTGAAAGTCTCCATTTTTCGAGAACGATAGCGCCGCTTTATTGGGTCGACTGGCCCCATCTTCCGCCGCCGCCCAGCCTCGCGCTTCTGGCTTCGTCTTTCACTTCCTCTTGAGGCTTTGGATCTGACTCCATTAGCCGCTTGAGGGTGTCGTTGAACTTATCGTCGTTGGAGTAGGTCATGAATACACGTCCTAAAATCAAGCGTCACGAATTACCCGATGCGTTCAGCGATATGCCCGACGGCAACTATGCGGCGGGAATTGTTGAAAAACAAATCGGTGCCAAATTCGCAAAGTTTGTCACCACTTTCGAAGAGCTTGAGGCCCATATGGCCACGACGCTGGCTGTTCTTTTGGGCGGCCATGATCACACGACCGCTGGATACGTGTTGAGGTCTATACGCAACCCCTCCACCAAGCGAGACGTAATGCGCGATTTGTTGCAAAAGGCTGCCGTCAATCAGAATCTTTCTGAGGAATATGATGCACTGCTGAAAGAGTACGGCGACATCGCGGTGGAGCGAAATCAATTGGTTCACGGTCGATGGTTCACGCTTATCCTGGACGATGACCCCGTCACTAAGCGCAAGGTTTTTCTCAGTCGCTCTGACGAACATGGACTTGCGTTCCTTTTGGCTAACGAGGTTCATCATGAAGACTTTGATCCTTGGTTTGATCGTTTGAACGCACTCACTAAGACGATCCAGACCGATGTGAATGAGGAGCGTTCACGTCGAGCGCAGCGCGCAAAAGAGCTTCAGCAATTTCACGATGACGCTCAGGACCCTCGGAATCATTCGAGAATGTTACGCGATAAGCGTAGGCGGCCGCGCTGATCATCTCAGGCGTAATTTCAATCTCTTTCTCCGGCCTGTCGTCGCGATTAGTAGTCGAATCAGGAAGCTTTGCCGTCGATAGAATTAGGATATTTTTCCTAATTCAGGAAATCAATCCCTGATGGATTAGGCGGCGAGGCTGTGCCGGCCGTTGGAAAACAGGTGATGTGGATCGGTTTCTTCCGGCAGATTGCCGGTGAGGATCACGTCATGGCAGAGGATGAGCGAGACATCCGGGTCGCCCGAGGCGAGCGGCAGGCGCAGCCAGGCATGGCGCTCGCGCC
>NZ_JBARZC010000293.1:0-7277 GCF_049649345.1 Henriciella sp.
GATTCAGGGGTTGTCGCTGCTGTTGAAAGCGCTGACTCGAATTCTGAAATCAGGTTGAACAGGCTATGGCCATCGGTCGAGTCACCAAGGCGGGCGGAAAGCGCCTGCCAGCTCGACGATATGACATTTGCGTGGGCGAGGTCGCTCGACAGCAGCATACGCTGGCCTGTGAGCGCGGAATCTGCGGAGCGGGCAATGCCGTCGACACCAACACCATTGGTGTTATTGCCGACGATATTTTCCGCGAGAAGAACGGAGCGCCGGACATAGCCCGGCGTTGTTGCGTTCGCAACGTTTGTCGCAGCGATGTCGGCCCTCAGGCTACTCGCCTGAAGGCCGGTTCGCGCGGCGTTTATGGCACCAGATAGGCTCAAGGCTGTAAGGCCCTTTCAGCTTGCCGTATTACCGTTTCAGGTTGGTGGTTTCCTGAAGCATCTCGTCCACGGTCTGGACGATCTTTGCGTTCGAGGAATAGGCCCGCTGCGTCTCGATGAGATCAGTGAGCTCCGAGGCGATATCCGTCGTGGATTCCATCAGGGAATAGCCTGAAACCGTGCCAACGGGGCCCGTGCCAGCATCCCAGAGATAGAGATTGCCGCTTTCCGCGGAGACCGAATAGGCCTGCGCGTCCAACGCCTTGAGACCATTGACGTTCGGCACGTCGCCGATCGGGATCTGGTAGAGTGTGCGGCGGAAGCCGGTATTGTAGATCGCCTGCAGGAAGCCGGCCTCGTCGATCTCGACAGACTGAAGGTCACCGATCGGCGCGCCATCCTTGGACACAGCCGTGGGCGAGAAAGGCGCAGAGAGCTGCGTGATGCCAGCGCTGTCGCCCGGCCGGCCGATGAAGACGTCCACGTCGCCGTGCGGCAGGGTGAGAGTGACCTGGCCCGTGCCAGTATTGTAGCTCGCGCCATTGCTTGCCGCGACCGTGTCAATGCGCCCGCCATTCGTCGTCGTATCGTCGAAGTCAATGTCGAGATCGCCAATGGATGTTGCAGGGTTGCCGGCGCTGTCGAAGATTTCGACAGTCCAGTTATTTGAATAGCCGGAGCCCGGAACGCTCGGTGTGAATTCAAGCGTCAGCGTATGCGCGCGGCCGAGATTGTCGAAATATTCGATCGGCAGCGGATAGGCTTCGCCCGTCGCGCCAGCCTCTGTCGCATCGACAGGCAGGTTGATGCCGAGCTCGATCTGTTCTGTCGGGGACGCTGTATATTGCGACGCGGAGATGTTGACCGGCTCAAGGCTGATGCCGCTGTTTCGGCTCACATTGCCGACCTCGCCGTCCACATTGGCCGGGAAGCCAAGCAGGTAGAGGCCGCTCTGTGTTCTGAGGTTGCCGTTCTGGTCTGAATAGAAGGAGCCGGTCGGGGTCAGCATCAGCTCGCGCTCTGAGGCGAGCGAGCCGATCCCGGTGCCGTCGGTGACCGGAAGAAGGCCGCGGCCCGCAACCGCCATGTCAGTGGCATTTCCGGTCGAGATCAGGGATCCCGTTGCGGCAATATCCTTGAACGTATCAACGCGGACGCCGCCGGCTGAATAGGCCGAGGCCTGCTGGTCGAGCACCATGCTGGAAAATTCGACCTGGCTACGCTTGTAGCCATATGTCGATGAGTTCGCGATATTGTCGGAAATAGTGGACAGGCGGGTGGCGTTGGAATTCAACCCCATCACACCTGCATTCAGGGATGATGATATAGTCACGAGACAACTCCTTTGTCAGACTATCCCTGAAATTGCAGCGGATTCCTTAATAAGCGGATAACCCTTCTGGAGTGGGCTGATTGGCGCTCGTGACGATCGTGATCGAGATCCTGCGGTTCTGTGCTGCTGCAGGGTTGTCTTCGATTAGCGGGTCTGTGTCGGCGCGGCCTGAAACCTCTTTGAGGCGGGCGATTGGAAGCCCGTCTGAGAGCAGAAGCTTGCGTGCCGTATTGGCGCGGTCGGCTGAGAGGTTCCAGTTGTCATAGCCGCGGTTGCCGCGATACGGGCGGTTGTCGGTATGGCCGACGATCTTGATATCATTGTCGAACGTGTTGAGCGAACCCGAGATCAGCTCAAGCAGCTTGATCAGAAGCGGCGTCGGCTGGCTTTGGCCGAGCTCGAAGAGCGGGCGGCTTTCGGAATCGATGATTTCAAGAACAATGCCTTCAGCCGTCATCTTGACCAGAAGATGCTCCGACAGCTTGCGCGGATCCTTGCTCAGTTCCTCGCGCAGGTCATTCAGGCCCTGGGCAATCTGCCGGCTGTCTGCGGCATCATTCGGGGCGACGGATTTCTTGCGCGTCGCGCCGGTGCCCATCTGGGCATAGGTTTCTTCTGTATAGAGCGAGCTGCCATTGAGGCCGTCCGAGCCGCCGCCGGAAATCCGGCTTACCGGAATGGTCGGATTGAAATAGTCGGCAATACCCTTGCGCTGTTCCTCAGTGGTCGCATTGAGCAGCCACATGAGGAGGAAGAACGCCATCATCGCGGTCACGAAGTCGGCATAGGCCACTTTCCAGGCCCCACCATGGTGTCCGTCGGCCTTTACGACCTTCTTGCGCTTGATGATCGTGATGTTTTGTTCGGGTTCTGGCTTTTCTGCCATGTCATACCTGCAATTCGATTTCAGGCACCGATATAACAGAGGCGTGCGAAGTATCCCTGTAGATGATCGGCACGATTGTCGCGGTTCGACTAACGCTTCGTTTACCAAATCTATCGAGAAATTAACGCGAGAATTGGTTATTGTGTCTGCAGGTTCGATTTGTCTTCAGTCTTGCTCCAGAAGATCCGTGCCGCCGGGGGAATTTCCCCGGCCGTACAGCACTGCGCGCCGCTCTGGTCTGGCGTGCAGAACGCCTGCGAAGCATGGGCGAAAGCGATCTTCGATCATGATCTGACCGCCACTGTCGTCCAGAAGAAGCCGATAAGCGGGCGCGACGCTGAAGCCCTGATTGATGAACGGTTTGGCTTTATCTGTTTACCATACACGACCACCGGATTGCGGGCGATCGCGCTCGATCGAGGTGTGGCCGTCCGCTATGCCAGTCTGAAGCTGCAGCAGCCGGGAGAGAAGCTTGCCGCATCGCCGGCGCTCTTCCTTCGCCTGCTCTGCGATCACCCGGCGCGCTTTTTGTGGAAAGAAATCGCGAACGCCGTTGCGCTCGGCCCGGCCCTGCCGGACGATTTCTCCGTCGTCGATCCTGCCGGTGTTCCCCACAGCATTGACCCTGACACACGGCTTCTGAAGGTCGTGGTCAGCCTGTCAGAAGAGGCCGGCGAAGAAGACAACTGGCTGCTGGAAGGCGGCGAGGAGCTGCCCGAGCTTCATCTCTACTATGATTATAATTCGCTGACCGACTTCGCCATCAAAGCGCAGAAGAGCGCGCCGCGCCAAGTGCGCCAGGCCAGCGAAGCGGGCGAGAAGAATCTGCGTCGGCAGATCCGGAATTCGACAATCCAGCTGGATGCCGTGCTGGAGCGGTTGCCCGTCACGATCGCGGACTGTTCGCGCCTTGAGGTCGGGCAGGTGCTGGCGCTGCCGGATGTTGAGCCGGGGGTTCTGTCTGTGTGCGCCGAGACGATGCATGGAAGCCTAGCAATCAGTCAGGCCGAATTAGGCACTTGGAAAGGCAAGCGTGCTCTAAAGCTGACTTCGCCAATTCTGGAGAGTTACGCCCAGGAGATCGCCGAGATCTGAGCTGGCAGATGGCTACTGTGCCTGAGGGAGCAAAGGAGGGTTAAAGTGAACGCAATTCTTGGTTTGATCGTCACCGTCGTCATGGTGTTCGGCGGCTATATGCTGGCCGGCGGTCACCTCGAAATCATCATGCATGCGCTGCCGTTCGAAGGCATGATGATTGGTGGTGCAGCCCTCGGCTCACTGCTGGCTGCGAATGACTTCAACACAATCAAGCATACAGCAGGCGATGTCGTCTCCGCCTTCACCGGGCCCAAGTGGAAGAAGTCCGACTATCAGGACCTGCTCTGCCTGATGTCGGAGCTACTCAACGTGCTACGGCAGAACCCTGTCGACATCGAAGCCCACATCGAGGACCCCCAGCAGTCGGACATCTTTCAGCGTTATCCGAAAATCCTGAAGGATCACGATGCGATCGAGATGATCTGCGACACGATCCGCTCCATGCTGATGAACTTCGACAATGTCCACCAGGTCGAGGAGCTGCTCGAAAAGCATCTCGATACCCTGGCCGAGGAAAAGCTGCACGGCTCGCACGCCCTTCAGAACATGGCAGACGCCCTGCCGGCGCTCGGCATCGTCGCGGCCGTGCTCGGCGTGATCAAGACAATGGCCTCGATCGACAAGCCACCTGAAATCCTCGGCGGCATGATCGGCGGCGCGCTCGTCGGGACGTTCCTCGGCGTGTTCCTCGCCTATGGCGTGGTCGGACCTTTCGCCTCGCGGGTCAAAGCGATCCGGATGGAAGAACATTTCTTCTACTCGATGATCGGCGATATGCTCGTCTCCAACCTGCAAAAGAACCCCGTGAACATCTGCATTGAAGTTGCCCGCCGGCATGCGCCTGCGCGCGTGCGCCCGTCCTTCAATGACATCGAACAGGCCCTGAAAGGACTGAAACAAGCCGCGTGAGACACTCACTGCCCATATGTCTTTTTGCGTTGGCGATCCCCTTCGCGCAGGCGGCTCTTGCAGAGCCGCCTCAGGACGTTGAAGCGGGCAGTGAAGTTGATCGCCTTCCAGCACAGCTTGACGATTTCGTGCAGAGCGCGATCGATCAGGGCCTTTTGCAGCCCTCCCTTCCAGCCGGCACCGGCCCTGAGAAGACGAGCCGCCCGGCCGCCCCTCCGCCTGCTCCGGAAACAGCGCCCACGGTCGCACCCGAGACCGTGTCGCTGCGCCCCCGTCAGGGACAGCTGGCCCAGCAGGGTTGCGCGCTGAGCTCCCCTTACGATTTCGCAGACTTTGTAGACCTTCACACCTATCAGGACCTGATGAGCTGGCGCGGCGTCCTGGAGGCCGAAGAGACCGCCACATCGCAGGTCCTGCTCGCCAAGGGTTATCTCGTGCTCGGCCTCAACGAGGAAAGCCGGATGCAGCTTATGGGCAAGACAGACCGCACAGCGACAGCGCTGCGCGAGCTTGCCTGGCTGATGGAAGGGCGGGGCTATCCGAACATCTCCTACTTCGCCGATCTTGCCGACTGCGAGGACAGCGCGCGAATCTGGCTCGCCCTTGCCCGCCTTCGGGCCGGCGATCCAAGCGGGGCGAGGATCCTGTCGGCACGTTTCGAGGACTACAGCCAGCTGCCACTACACATGCGCATGGCCTATGCGCGCCTCGCCGTCCCGATGCTTGACCGCATGAAGGAAGTCGAGCTGGCCCGGCAGGTTCTGGTGACCTTCAGCGATGACCAGATCAACACCCATGAGCGCCTGCGCTTTGCGGCTACGCTTGTCGGGTTCAGTGTCGGTACGCCGGAAGCCGAGGGCTGGCTGCGCCACTATCTGAAACTGGCCGAATATCGCGACGAGGCGGCCGCCGCGCTGCGCCGGGGAGGGCTTTCCGTCGATGACAATATTGAATCGGAATACATCACCCGGCTTGTCGATGATTACGGCAAGCTGCCCGAGGACATTCCCGTCGAGGACAGCCTCGACGTTCTGATGAGCGACCTCCAGACCGCTGCCGACTACGCCATGACGCGCCAGCTGGCATCGCTTCCAGCGGCGCAGTCCGAAGAGGCGCGCGCGCGGCTGTCGGACCATTATGTGGCGCTGGTCAAGGCCGACCTCAGATCAGCTGACACGCTGACCAACCTGAAAGGCATGGACGCGCTGTTGAATGGCGGCGCGCTGCTGGAGGGGCGGGATGATCTTGAAGATACGTTCGGTGAGGCCGCCGCACTCGCCGCCCATCTCGGCCTGAAAACCCTGTCGGAAAAATTGTCTGAACAGGTCAGCTCAGGCGAAGCGCTGGCTGTGGCGCAAGCGCAGCTGGCTTTCCGGCTTGGCGACAGTGAGACGCTGTCCAGTCTGCAGGCGCGCCATCGCGGCAATTCCGACATCGTGACGCTCGCGGCGCTCGATGCGGTACGCACCGGCGACAAGCCTGCTTTCGCCGGGCTTGAAAGCAAGCTCTCGCTCACACCTGATCTCGCCCTCGCGCTGATCGCTGCCGATGGCGCAGGCGGACACTGGATCCTGCCGCAGCGCTATTTCGAAGCGGCGCTCGACGTCCAGGAGCCGGAGAAAAAGGCCCAGCTTCGCCGCATCCTGGCCGCCCGCCCGGGCGCCGCTGACGCGTCTCAATCGCCAGCGTCCCTGACGATCGCCGACGTGCCGCGAGGTCTCGACCGGATCGGCCAGTCGCTCCAGCCAGACGCGACGGAGATGCGCTGATGTCCAACGCCATTTATGCCGCGCTTGCCAGACAGACCGGCCTGATGAACGAGATGCAGGCGGTCGCGAACAATCTCGCAAACTCAAGCACGACCGGCTACAAATCCGACCGCGCGATCTTTGCCGAATTCATGGCCCGCACTGGTCATAATCTGCCCGACGTATCCATGGGCGGGCTTGCAGCCCACGCCTTCGATCTTGAACAGGGTGGCCTGCGCTTTACAGGCGGCAAGTTCGACCTCGCCATTCAGGGCGAAGGTTACTTCCTCGTCGAGACGCCGCGCGGCCAGATGCTGAGCCGGGCAGGGGCCTTCCAGCTCAATGAGGAAAGCGAGCTCATCGACAGCGCCGGCAACAAGGTGCTGAACGCCGGCGGCAGCGCGATCTCCATTCCGGAAGACGCCCGCCTCATTTCCATCGCAGGCGATGGCACGATTTCAGCCGACGGCCAGATCGTCGATCAGGTTGGCATCGTCGTCCCGAACGGGCAGCTGCTGCGCGAGACCAACACCATGTTCAGCGCTTCTGATGGCTATCAGCAGGCCGAAGAGCCGCGCCTCATTCAGGGTGCGCTCGAACAGTCCAATGTCGAGCCCGTGCTCGAGGTTGCACGCATGATCGAAGTGCAGCGCGCCTATGAGGCAGGCCAGGCGCTGCTGGAACGTGAAGACCAAAGAATAGCGAAGTTTATCAGTACACTACGCCAACTCTAACACTGGACGTGAATCAAGGGAGGACCCTATGAAGTCACTGCAGATTGCAGCCACAGGCATGGCCGCGCAGCAAATGCGCGTCGATGTCATATCCAACAATATCGCCAATATGAGCACCAATGCGTACCGGCCAAGGACGGCCGAGTTCTCAGACCTCATGTACCAGCAATACATGACACCCGGCACAATCACCTC
>NZ_JBARZC010000294.1:0-5933 GCF_049649345.1 Henriciella sp.
GGATACCAGCGCGCGGCAATCCTTTGAAAAGCGAGCCTGCCGACTTTTATGAACGCGTGCATCAGATCCGCGAGCTGATCGGGCACAATCCGAATATGTTCGTGAGCGACATCGAGCACTGGGCAGGGCTGAGATACACTGTCGATGTTCTGGCAGAGCTGAGACGCCATCGCCCCAAGGCCCGTTTCGTCTGGCTGATGGGCGCCGATAGCCTGGAAAACTTTCATGACTGGCGAGACTGGAGGCAAATCGCCCGCACATTGCCGATCTGCGTCGTCTCCCGGCCCAACTCCAGCGTGGCAGCGCTTAACTCGCGTTTCGCAGGCACGTTTCAAAAGCACAGGCTGCCTGAACGCCAAGCCGCCTTGCTTCCGGACCGTCCAGCGCCCACCTGGGTTTATCTGAAGGCGCCATTCAATGCCACAAGTTCGACAGAACTGCGCATTGGTGCCCAAAAAAGCTAGAGCCTGCGCGCTCGGCATGGTAGTATTCACGAGTCGAATAGAAAGGAACCCAGACCCTGACTTCCACGAGTATGCAGCCCCTTAAGGCCGCGAAAGCTAGCGTTGACGATATTCGAGCCCTAGCCGAAACCGTCATCAACAGCCTTGAAGATGACAAGGCCGAAGACATCAAACAGATTGATCTTCAGGGCAAATCTTCGCTCGCAGACGTCATGGTCATCGCGTCGGGGCGTTCTGCCCGGCACGTCGCTTCCATTGCCGACCATCTCGCCCAGACCATCAAGGACGCCACGGGACGGCCCGTGAAAATCGAAGGTCTGCCAAATGCTGACTGGGTGCTGCTGGATATTGGCGACATCATCATCCACCTGTTCCGACCCGAAGTCCGCACCTTCTACAATCTCGAAAAGATCTGGGCAGACGGCAGCGCGCACGGCCACGCCTGAGGTCAGTCGCGCCCAGGCCTCAACATCCATGCGGATTACAATCGTCACGGTCGGAAAGCTAAAATCCGGCCCGGAACACGAGCTGGCCGAAGACTATCTGGACCGGTTCAGGAAAGCCGGGCGCAATCTCGGATATCGCAGCGCAGAATGTGTCGAAGTCGACAACGGCGGCGGTTTGGACGCAGAAGCCGAACGCCTGCTCGCGAAAATCCCTGCGGGCGCGCAGGCCATCCGGCTGGATGAGTTCGGCAAATCCTACAGATCGACGGCCTTTTCAGACATGCTGATCAAATTGCGCGATGAGGGCACACCAGACCTGTGCTTCCTGATTGGCGGCGCCGAAGGCTATGGCGATGCGGTGAAGGCAGCCGTCCCGCAGAGTATGGCCTTCGGGGTCCAGACCTGGCCGCACAGGCTCGTCCGGGCAATGCTGGCAGAGCAGCTCTACCGCGCCGCCAGCATCGAAGCCGGGCTTCCCTATCATAAAGCTTGAGAAGCCACTGGAAATTTCTCGCGGCGTACCGCGTCTTGTTTTCACCGATAGGGCTTGGGCATTTCTATTGGCTCCAGCCCCAGCTTGGAGCGCTCTGAATTTATGGCCGAGGCCAGCATTTCCTGGAGCGCGACATAGCGCGGCGTATCCCGCAGCGGCTCGAATACAGGGTTCATAATGAAGCCCATGCTGCGATGGCCATTCTCGAAGGCCTGTTCCAGCATCGCGACGGCGTCCTCCGGACGGCCCTCCATCATCAGCAGCACTGATTCCAGATCATCAATGTTGCCACCCTGCACGCCGTCCGCTCGAAGAGCGTCGATCAGGGTTCTGTAAGCAATGACCAACGAATCGGCATCGGGATGTCCTGCCGCCTGTAGCGGGGGGGGCGACTATGCCATAGGGAGGATAGTCGTAACCACTTTCAAAAGCATCCTTATCCCCCCAGGCTGTGTTGTAGAACCGGACCACTTCATCCCACTCACCCGTGAAATAGTGCGCGCTCACATAATCGCTTTGCACAAAAGGAAAATCGGGGCGTTCAGCCAGATGTTCTGTCACGCGGTCGATGGCCTCATCCTTGCGGCCAAGAAACCGAAGGGCCACAACTTCCATGTCTTCAATGCCCGAGGTCAGAACCTTGTCGAACTCGCCAAGGGACCCCAAGGAATCAAACATATAGCGCTTTGCTCGAGGATCAGCAGGCGCGCGTTCCAGAACTTTCTTGTTGAGCAGGTAGCTCTGCGCAAGCTCCCCACGGGCCATGTGCATCAATGACCGGAAGCCAAGAGGCCCAGTATTTTCGGGTGAGATAGCTTCCCAGCGACCGATTAGCGCTTCAACCCGGTCGAAGTCGCGAAGACGCATGAAATGTGCAGCGAGGTTTGTGTTGACATCATTCTGGGCAGGGTCATGCGCCAAGGCGATTTCCAGCTGCTCGACGGCTTCGTCTACACGCCCCTGCCTGTTCAGGAGATAGCCATAATCGTTTCGGGCGAGGGGAAAGTTCGGCTTTTCTTTCAGCGCCAGCTCATAATAGCGCTCGGCCTGAGCCCGGTCTTCGGCATCAAACGACATGGACAGCCATCCTGCCCGTGCAAAGAGGGCGTCTGCTGACGCCGGGTCGAGAGCCAGGGCATGCCCAGTCCAGTCTCCGGCACGCTCCAGCGCCTCCTCTATCGGTATGTCACCGGCTGCTCCATCGCCATCAGACATCATCAGCTCGTAATATCCCCGCCACGCCAGCGCGGGCACGAAGTCCGGGTCGATGGACAAAGCACTGTCCAACGCCTCGGTAGCAGCCTCATAACCGGCCATATCGCCAGCCGCGGCTTTCTGCTGTGCCAGCAGGTAGAGATCATAGCTCGAGATGTCGGTACGCGGCGCAGCTACCGTTTCGATCTCACCAAGCAATTGCGGTTTCAACGCTGTCAGGATGGCGTTTGCAATTTCGTCCTGAACGGCAAAAATATCGATCAGATCGCGGTCATAGGTGTCCGACCACAGATGAAAGCCATTGTCGGTGCGCACCAGCTGCGCCGTGACCCGTATCGTGTTGCCGGATTTACGGACTGAGCCTTCCAGCACATGCGCCACATCGAGCAGTTGACCAATTTCTCGCAAATCCTGGTTCTTACCCTTGAACGCGAAAGAAGATGTCCGTCCCGCGACGGCGAGGTCCGGTACCTGCGCCAGGACATTCAGCAGCTCTTCCGAGATACCGTCGGCGAAATATTCCTGGTCCTGCTGCGGACTCATGTCAGCGAAGGGCAATACAGCAATCGAGAATTCGCCGGCCTTGGCCAGTGTAGACGCCTTGGCCATCGAGTCTGAAGGCAGAAACCGGTCGCCAACAATCACGAGGACCAGCGCGGCGGCGGCAACGGCAATAACCAGATCAAGGCGCCTTCCGGTGCGCGAAGCGATGCTCTCTTCTTGTGACACGCGCGCTGTCGGCCGAATGCCATCAGGCGTCAGCTCGAATGACCAGGCAAAGATGACCGCGATTGGAAATCCTATGATGACGAGGATGGTGACGAAGGTATCAAACCAGGCCGGCAAAAGCAGCGTCGTCTCAAGAACGACAGCGAGCTGCATCAACAACCATCCGGTGATGGCGTAGATCGAGGCGACGCGGAAGACATTCCGGCGTTGAAGCTCACTAAAGACTTTTTGCACGTGACGTCCCCGATTCAATCACCCTGCGAAATCCTAGCACAAGGGATATGGGTTGTCTTCGCACATGCGAGCCCGACCATATGCCCGTTGATCGCGCCTTCTGACATGCGGTTGACTTGCGGCTGCACACGCCGCCATTGAAGAGCAGCACAGGCATAAGCAGTCGGAGGAAACAGATGGCGGACAAGGATTTGGCCGGACGCAAGGCGCTCGTCACGGGCTCTGCGACGGGGCTCGGGCGTTCGATCGCGCTGCGTTTGGCCGAGCGGGGCGCCGACCTGATCATCAACTGCACACGCAGCGTCGATGAAGGCGAGGACACTGTCGACGCCTGCAACAAGCTCGGCGCGCAGGCACAGCTGGTGACCGGCGACGTCTCCACCGAAGAGGGATGCGCCCGGCTGGCCGAAGCGGCCGGCGCCTGGGGCAAGCTCGACATCCTGGTCAACAATGCCGGTATAACCCGCCATGCACGTGATCATTCGGATCTCGATGCGCTCTCGCGTCAGGATTTTCTCGATACATATGCGGTCAATGTCGCCGGCCCCTTTCTGATGATGCAGGCCTGCCGTCAGCTGCTGGATGCCGCTCATAAGGAGAGCGGCCGGGCGTCCGCGGTTCTGAACGTCTCCTCGATCGCAGGGGTCACGGGAATCGGGTCTTCGGTTGCCTATGCCGCCACAAAAGGCGCGCTCAACACAATGACGCTTTCGCTGGCCCGGGCGCTGGCGCCTGCCATACGGGTCAACGCTGTTTGCCCCGGCTTTATCGGCACCCGCTGGTTCAAGGACAGGATGGATGAGGAACAGTACAACCGCATGGAAGAAGGCGTGGCAAAATCGGCGCCGCTGGGCGTTGCGAGCGGTCCGGATGACATTGCTGATTCTGCAGTATTTTTTCTCACCGATGCGTCGCGCCACGTGACTGGGGAAACGCTTCTCGTCGACGCTGGAACGCATCTGGGATTCGCCCCGCTCAGCGCACGCTAAGCCGAGAATCAGCACTTTTCGCAGGCTGATTTTGCGTCAGTTGCCCGAAAATCGTGCTGCTGCGCAAAAAATGACGCCTCCGTGGACAAGCTTGTAGATAAGCGCGCCCCCCGCATCCCACTCTTGCCCGGTGATGAGGATGCAAAGGAGGTTTTTTATGAGCAAATCATTCACGAAAGTAGCTGTTCTGGCCCTGGCGGCCAGCGTGGTTGCGACACCCGCCCTTGCAGAGGGTGAGTGGAGCGGCAATGTCACGCTGACCAGCGACTACGTATTCCGCGGCGTGACACAAACAGACGGCGCGCCCATGGTTCAGGGCGGCTTCGACTTCGCCTCCGATGAATTCTACATCGGAACATGGGCATCCGGCGTTGATTTCGGCGACGGCACGTCGACTGAAATCGATGTCTATGCAGGCTGGACCCCGACTGTCGGTGTGTTCGACCTCGATCTCGGCGCAATCTACTACTGGTATCCGGATGCCCCGGACGATCCATCCCAGAACTTTGTTGAAGTCTATGCAGGAGCCGGCACGACCCTCGGCGAGTTTGTTGATGTCGGCGCGTCCGTCGCCTACTCGCCGGACTTCTATCTCGAGACCGGCGATGCCTTCTACTGGTCAGCCAGTGCCGGCATTCCGCTCGGCGAGAGCTTCGGCCTGGATGCAAGCATCGGCTATTCCGACTTTCAGGATACTGGCGGCGATTACACAGACTATTCTGTGGGTCTGACAACGTCACTCGAAGGCTTTGACTTCGACTTCCGCTATATCGGCACCGACATTGACGGCAATGACGATACATTTGTGGTCTCGGTCAGCCGGGCTCTCTAGCCAAACATCTTGCATCTGACCGGTGTTGCCCTCCTGTTAACACCAGCCAGACCAGGGCCGCCGCTTCTTTCTAGGAGCGGCGGCCTTTCTTTTGCCGCCAAATCTCACAATATGAACAGCGAGGAGGCTGGACATGGCAGACGCTGCAAGCACACCTGTAGACGCGTTGATCCCGGCGATGACGCTGCTCGCCGCTGGTGGAGCAGCCGCACTGGTATCAAAAGCGCTGCGCCTGTCTCCGATTGTCGGCTATCTCGCCGTCGGCATATTGATCGGGCCCCACGCCTTTCGCCTGATCGAAGAGAGCCCGACAACGCACCTACTGGCAGAGCTCGGCGTTGTCTTTCTCCTGTTCGATATCGGCCTGCACGTCTCGCTGAGAGAACTGCGTGAGAGTGGCCGGGATCTTGTCGGTCTGGCGCCGTCCCATCTCATTCTGACAAGTTTTCCCTTTACGATTGCCCTGATGATGTTCGGCCTGGACTGGCCGGTCGCTCTGGCGCTCGGGCTTTCATTCGGACTGTCATCGAC
>NZ_JBARZC010000295.1:0-13036 GCF_049649345.1 Henriciella sp.
ACGCAGGTGGTCCCGGCTTCGAACCCAGGCTTTCAGCAATATATTGCTGACAATCCGGGTGATTTTCCGGCCGGTACACTTGCGGCGCTTTATATTGGCCGTTCCTTCGCGTGGGGCGGTTTCCCGGGCACCGACTACGGCGCTCAGGAAGGCTTCCGGACCTATGAAAGCTGGCGGGCGTCCGGCGCGCTCGATGGGGCGTGGGACAATGGCGTGAACTGGGATACGGCGCTCAGCTACTCGACGACCGAGGGCGAGCGGATCACCAATGACACCTATATTCTCGGCTTCACGGCGGCTCTCAATGGTTTCGGTGTTTGTACCGATCCGATTACGGGTAACGATCCGGCGACCGGCACCCAGCCCTTTGCTGCTGGCTATGTAGGTAGCCTCGTCGCGGGTGCGGGCGGGTGTGAATATTATAACCCGTTCTCCAACTCGATCCCGGCCAGCGGCGTTACCGGCGAGCCTAATCCAAACTTTGTGCCGGCGCTTGAAAACTCCGAGACGCTGGCCAACTGGCTGACCGATGGGGTTGGTTCAGTTGTGACGACCGACCTTCTCGTCTGGGATGCGACCGTCTCGGGCATGAGCGGCGTGCAAGCGGCTGGTGGCGAGGTCGGCTGGGCGGCCGGCGTACAGGTTCGCCGCGAGAGCTATGAGGTCGAGCCAAATGAGGTGACAGACCTGACGCAGAACCCCGGACCGGGTGGCACGGGACCGTTCTCCTTCCTCGCCGGTACGACGCCGTTCGATGAAGAGCAGACGATCTATGCTGTGTTCGGCGAACTCCAGGTTCCGCTCTTCGAGGATGTCGATATGCAGTTCGCCGTCCGCTACGAGGACTATGGCGGCGATGTTGGATCGACTTTCGACCCGAAAGTCGCGGCAAAGTGGCAAGTCAATGACAGCTTCGCGCTGCGTGGCTCGGCCCAGACCTCGTTCCGTGGCCCGACGCTGAACCAGCTCTCCGGCCAGGTCACCACGCTGCAATTCGTCGCCCCGACGTCGGCGTTTAAAGCGATCGACCAGTTCGGTAATCCCGACCTAAGCCCGGAATCAGCGTTCAGCTTCAATCTCGGTGCGCTGTACGACAACAACAACGGTTTCACCGCGTCAGTCGACTACTATAATTTCGACTTCTCGGATCCGATCATCGTTGAAGACCAGGCAGAGGTCGTGGCCGCTGCCATTGCTGCGCTCAATGCTGGCGATACAGAGGCAGGCATCCTCTCGAGGATTACCTTCACCGACAATAATGGCGATGGTCTCAACCAGCCGAACGAGATCGCCCGCGTGCGGACCAATGTCGTGAACGGCCCTGATATCCAGACCTCAGGTATCGATCTCCGGGCTGAGCAAGTCTGGGATAGCGGTGCGTCGGAGATCTCTGTCGGCGGTGAGATGACCTACATCATTGAGTATGATGTCGATGATTTCGGCATTGAAGATGTGATCATTCCCGGCGGTGACCGGGTCGACCAGTTCAACCGGTCGAACTTCTCCCGATCCCTGCCGCAGTGGAAGGCAAACGTCTTCGCCAATTATGCGATGGGCAATCACAATGTGCGCGGTGTCATGCGCCACATCGACGCCTATGATGATGAGCGCGGCGACCTCACAGGGAACGGAAATTCGGAAATCGAAAGCCAGACGACGTTCGACCTGTTCTACACCTATCGTGCGGATATGTTCGATCTCGGTCTGTCGGTGGTCAATGTGACGGATGAAGATCCGCCATTTGCCCAGTTCGATCTGAACTACGATCCGTACACCCACAACCCGTTCGGCCGTACGTTCAAGATCAGCCTGACCACCCGCTTTGGCGGTACCGGCAACTAGGCTGAGCCTTTCAGACAAAAAAGAAGGGCGGTGCTTCGGCGCCGCCCTTTTTCATTGATGGCTGCGCGAGGCCCTCAGACGGGCGTCACGTCGCCATAGACGATGAAGTGCGGATTGTCGTAACCGCGCTCTTTCTTGCCATAGCGAAGCGGCACGCCGTCTTCGGTCATCACCCGCGCGCCGGCCGCTTCGGCGACAGCCTGTCCGGCGGCCGTGTCCCATTCCATAGTGCGGCCCATGCGCGGATAGATATCGGCCTCGCCGGCGCCGACCAGACAAAGCTTCAGTGATGAGCCGGCCGAGATGATCTCCTTCACATCGAATTTGGACAGGAACTCATCAGTCTCTGGCGAGCGGTGTGATTTCGAGGCGATGGCTGTCAGGCCTTCTTCAGGCGCCTTGCGGATCTGCATCGGCATCCGGCTGTCGCTCGCAGGCACGGGCTCTCCCGGTTTCACCTCGGCCTGCCAGGCGGTGTCGGGGCTTTCGGCCAGGAACAGCCGATTAAGGGCTGGCGCATAGACGACGCCCATCACTGGCTTGCCATGCTCGATGATTGCGATGTTCACGGTGAACTGGCCATTCTTCTTGATGAATTCCCGCGTCCCGTCGAGCGGATCGACCAGCGCAAAGCGCGCCCCATGGTCGGGCAGGTTTCCCGCGGCGACCGATTCCTCTGCAATGACATCAAGATCCGGATCGGCCTCGGCAAGCCCCTTGAGGATGAGCACCTCTGCCTTCTCGTCCGCCTCGGTCACCGGTGAGGCGTCGTCCTTGCTGTCGACATCGAAGTCCGTCTCATAAATCTCCATGATCAGCGCGCCCGCATCGAGAGCGATTCTGGCGAGTTGGTCAGGTGTGAGGCTCATTGGGGTCTCCTTGTCGGACTGAAGAATGATGGGGCTGCTGGGCCGGGCTTATGCCCACGTTTCGCAGGCAGCGCAAATGCGGTGCGCGATATTGATCGCGTCGAAAGCCTGATGGCTGGTGCCGTGCTTCAGCGGCGATGTACCGGCGATGGCAGCCAGGAATTCCTCAAGCTCCTCGCGCGCAGTGTCCTGCCCCGCGAACTCCCGCACCGTCTCGTCCGGGTTTGGGAGGACCTCGCCCGACCGGGTTCGCTCAACCCTGGCGTGGATGAGCATTTCCGGGCCATACCCTTCAAGACCCGGCGTATGCCCGTCGAGCCAGATATATCCGTGCTCGAATCCGAGCTCCAGGCGAAAGGTCTGGCGCCAGGAGGTCGCCGAGGAGTGCAGCTGGACGAGGGCGCCGCTGCCCGTCTTCAGGAGCGCGAGGACATTCTCTGACCGTTCTGGTGCGCCATCGCTCATCGCTTTGACGCTTTCGAAAGGGCCACAGAAACGATGCAGCAGCTCCAGCATGTGAATGGCGAGGCCGATCAGGATGGAAGGCGTCACGAGGGCGCCGGATGGCGGGCCCGCATGTCCATAAGCGGCGCGCGCGGTCAGCAGCTTGCCGAACTCGCCCGCCTGCATGAGCCCTAGCGCCTGCTGCACGCTGCCATGATATCTGAGGCCGCAGCCAAACTTCAGCACCGCGCCGCTATCGCGCTCGGCCTCTCTCAGATTGATGATGTCTTCGACAGTCTCGCCGCCTGGCAATTCGCTCAGCACATGAATGCCTTTTTCGAGCGCAATTCTGGCGGCGCGCGCAGAGATATCGGGCGCCAGCGCAAATATAGCTGCGTCGATCTGTGCCGGATCCAGCATCTCATGCCAGTCCGTATCGGAAAGAGACGAGACCTGTTCGGTCGACCAGGTGTTGACGATCTTCGCAGCCTCGGATGCGGTGAGCGCATGGCACCGCGCGGCTGCCAGTCGGCTCTTTCCAAAGACAGCAAATCGAAGGGCGGGCATTTGTGAGGGCGGCTCTCAATCAGGCGAAAATGTTGTCACCTCGCCTAGACTGTCAGGGCCTGTCCATCAACTCGCCCAATGTAGCGAGACCGAAGCTGGCACGCTTTTTGTACACTTTCCCTAACAACACTTGTTAAGGGGTATGATGGCGGTTGACCCTTGTCAGTCAGTTCGATCAAACGCCATCTGAAAACACAACGCAAAACGACATAATCCATCCGGACCTAATATGACCACGCTTACACATCTCGACCGGCTGGAGGCCGAGAGCATCCACATCTTACGCGAAGTTGCCGCCTCCGCGCAGAACCCTGTGATGATGTATTCGATCGGCAAAGACAGCTCGGTGATGCTGCATCTTGCCCGCAAGGCGTTTTATCCAGGTCCGCTACCGTTTCCGCTCTTGCATGTCGATACCACGTGGAAGTTTCGCGAGATGATCGCGTTTCGCGACAAGCTGAAGGACGACCCGGCAATCGAGCTGCTCGTTCATACGAACGAAGAAGGCGTCGAGCAGGGGATCGGACCGTTTTCGCACGGGTCCGCGATGCACACCGATGTAATGAAGACGCAGGCGCTGAAGCAGGCGCTCAACAAATACAAGTTCGATGCAGCCATAGGCGGCGCTCGGCGCGATGAGGAAAAGTCCCGCGCCAAGGAACGTATTTTCTCCTTCCGCTCGGCTCAGCATCGCTGGGACCCGAAGAACCAGCGCCCCGAACTCTGGTCGCTCTACAACACCCGCATCAAGCCGGGCGAGAGCGTGCGCGTCTTCCCGCTGTCAAACTGGACCGAGCTCGATATCTGGCAGTATATCTATCAGGAGAATATCGAGATCGTGCCGCTCTATTTCGCGAAAGAGCGCCCGGTGGTCGAGCATGACGGCATTACCATCATGGTTGACGATGACAGGCTCCCGCTCAAGGACGGCCAGACGCCCGACATGAAGCGCGTCCGCTTCCGCACGCTTGGCTGCTACCCGCTCACCGGTGCGGTCGAATCCTCCGCTGCCTCGATCACAGAGATCATTGAGGAAATGCTGCGTACCACCACGTCCGAGCGCGAAGGCCGCGCCATCGACAAGGACGCGCCAGCCTCGATGGAAATGAAAAAGCAGGAGGGCTATTTCTAATGGCCGGTTACGCTGCACCCGAATTCACCGATATCGAAGCCTATCTCGACAGCCAGCTGAAGAAGTCGCTCCTGCGCTTCATCACCTGTGGCTCCGTTGACGATGGCAAATCCACAATGATCGGCCGCCTGCTGTACGAATCGAAGATGATCTTCGACGATCAGCTCGCTTCGCTGAAGAATGAGTCGAAAAAGTTCGGCACACAGGGCGAAGACATCGACTTCGCGCTCCTGGTGGACGGTCTTGCCGCTGAGCGCGAGCAGGGCATAACGATCGACGTCGCCTACCGTTTCTTCTCGACCGATGCGCGCAAATTCATCGTCGCCGATACGCCCGGACACGAGCAGTACACGCGCAATATGGCGACCGGTGCGTCGACCGCTGATCTTGCCATCGTCATGATCGATGCGCGCAAGGGTGTGCTGACCCAGACCCGCCGCCACAGTTTCATCGTCTCACTCGTCGGCATCAAGCATGTCATCCTCTGCATCAACAAGATGGACCTCGTCGATTATAGCCAGGAGGCCTACGAACAGATCCTCGCCGACTATCAGGACTTCGCCAAAGATCTTGGCTTTGAGTCGATCCAGGCGATCCCTGTATCCGCCCTGAAAGGCGACAATGTCGTCGAGAACAGTGCCAACACACCCTGGTATGATGGCCCGCCCATCATGACCTATCTCGATACGATCGAGATCCAGTCGGACGCGCAGGACAAGGCCTTCCGTATGCCCGTTCAGTGGGTCAATCGCCCCAATCTCGATTTCCGCGGATTTGCCGGCCAGATTCTTTCCGGCACGGTTAAACCAGGCGATGCGGTCCGCGCGCTTCCCTCCGGCAAGTCGAGCAAGGTCGAGCGAGTCGTCGCCATGGGCAGCGATCTCGATGAGGGTGTTGAAGGCCATTCCATCACGCTGACGCTCGAAGACGAAATCGACATTTCCCGCGGCGACGTGATCTGCGCCGATCAGGAGCCGGCCGAAGTGTCCGACCAGTTCCAGGCGACGCTTCTCTGGATGTCGGATGGCGAGATGTTCCCCGGCCGGTCCTATGTGATGAAGATCGGCGCGCGCGAATGCCAGATGCAGGTCACCGAACAGAGATACAAGATCGACGTGAATACGCGGTCCCATGAGGCAGCCAAGACGCTGCACCTCAACGAGATTGGCGTCTGTAACATCGCGCTCGACCGCGAGATTGCATTTGATGCCTATCAGGATAATCGCCGCATGGGCGGCTTCATCATCATCGACCGGATGACGAATGAAACTGTCGGCATGGGCCTGATCAATTTTGCCCTGCGCCGCGCCTCGAACATCCACCGGCAGGCCATGGACGTGTCAAAGCAGGTCCGCGCGTCAATGAAAGAGCAAAAACCGGTCATTCTCTGGTTCACCGGGCTTTCCGGCGCAGGCAAATCGACAATCGCGAATATCGTCGAACAGCGTCTCGTCCAGATGGGCAAGCACACCTATACGCTTGATGGCGACAATGTCCGTCATGGCCTGAACAATGATCTGGGCTTCACGGACGCCGACCGGGTCGAGAATATCCGCCGGGTGGGCGAGGTCTCCAAGCTGATGACCGACGCTGGCCTGATTGTGCTCGTCTCCTTCATCTCGCCCTTCCGCGCCGAACGCCGGATCGTGCGCCAGATGGTCGAGGAGGGCGAATTCTGGGAAGTCTTCGTCGATGCGCCGCTGGAAGTCGCCGAACGGCGCGATGTGAAAGGCCTCTACAAGAAGGCCCGCGAAGGCAAGATCAAGAACTTCACCGGGATCGACAGCCCCTACGAGCCGCCCATGGAGCCTGAGCTCCACCTTGAAACCGACACGCTGACGCCGGATGCCGCAGCCGACCTGGTCATCCAGCGCCTGGAAATGGCCGGGCTTCTCGATCAGTAGCGGGGCGAACTGGCGCTCCCGGTTGCCTTGGCATCGGGCTTGCGTGCCGCGGCCAGGATCGTACGATCAAGACCGAATAGACAAGGGGATTATTCAAATGCGTTCAATATTGATATTGTCCGTTATGGCATTGTCGGCCTGCGACATGTCCAGCATGGACGGATTTGGCAGTAGTGAAACCAGCGCGCCGGAACCGCCGGTCGTTGAGGAAACAGCGCCGGCTGATAACTTTTCCGCAGACGTGCGGGTCATCCCGACGGCAGAGATCGTCGGCCAGATGGTCTCCCCCCCTGCAATCACGGTCACACCAAATGAGGATTCAACGGTCACAATTTCCGGCGGTAATCAGGATGGACCATCGGCCGGTACGACGGCGGGGGCGGCTTTCGTCTTCGGGCCGGATCTCGAACAGCAGATTGCTGGTCATTCTGTAAGGATCAAACTGCTCGCAAAATCGGATGTCGAGGGTGCAAACATGATTGCGGCCTATTCCACAAATGAGGTCGGAAACAGCGGATGGCAAGAATTCGCCCTGACCGATACGTTCGAAGAATACTCATTTCCGATGAAAATTCCTCCGGTCAAAAATGGTCGCGACGACTATCTCGGGCTGCTGGCTCCGTCCGGCGATGTAACAATCGCTGCTGTGGGCGTCGATATCGGCGAACCGTTTGCGCCCGCGCCAGCTGTCGAAGAAGAGTTCGCACCGGAATAGGGCGGGCGGTGTGGCAGACGGTAAGCTGTCTGCCGGCCTTAATTTGAAGCTCTTTGCCGCTCCTTGGGTCTATCCCGCCGCGAGCGCCATACATGTGTCTTCCGTCTGCTCAGCTGCAGGGGATTCCAGCTCATCTTCTGCATGATCTGCCAGGAAGAGACCGTGCGGGTCGCCTGGATTTCCTTTCGGCGTTTCCATATGCCGCCGATATCGCCCAGCGCTTCGAAAAGCCCGATGCGCATCGCCTTGGCGTACGGTTTACCAATCGCGCGCAAATATAGATAAAGGGTCGCCAATACGTGTCCCGGCAGTGTTAGCGCCAGCGCAGTGGGCGGCATATTCTGTAAATAAGTGCGCAGCCTGTTCCGCGTACCAAGGCGGATCGTGAAGTCGCTATAGCGGCCCGTGATGGCGCTGCCATGGTGATGCACAACGGCGCTCGGAACAAATATGCAGCGCTCATCCCGGAGCCTGAGCCTGAAACCGAGGTCCACATCCTCGCAATAGCAGAAGAAAGTCTCGTCAAACCCACCGACCTCAAGGAAGAGATCCCGCCTGATCATCATACTCGCCCCGCAAGGCGAAAAGCACTCGCCTTCCTCGGGCATCTCACTCGCCGGCCGGCCAAAGCCGCCTCGCCAGGGAATACCCACCACGGAATAGGCATCGCCCGCACCGTCCAGAATTGAGGAATTGACCGCGTCTAGCTGGGCAGTTGTAAAGATCGATGCATCAGCATGGCGGAGATGCGCCGCAAGCAGCTGTTCAAGCCATCCTGCTCGCGCTTCTGTGTCGGGATTAAGCAGAGCCAGCCAGTCGCATTGGGTTTCAAGTGCGGCAATATTGTTTGCCTTCGCAAATCCAGTGTTCTCCGGGAGGCAAATTAGGCGGGCTTGGGGCAATTCTGACAGGTTGAGCCGATCGATAGAACCGTCGGTAGACGCGTTGTCTATAATTAGGATTTCATCAGGCTGGCGATGCTGATGCTGTAGGTGATTGATCGCCGATTGAAGGTATCCGCCACTATTGTAGCTCACAATGATGACGGCGACTGTGCTCATTCCATGCTTTCTGAGAAGTTACGGTGTCAGAAGGTGTTCGCTCACATTACCCGGGACAGTG
Source organism: Henriciella sp. (assembly GCF_049649345.1). Classification (GTDB taxonomy): domain Bacteria; phylum Pseudomonadota; class Alphaproteobacteria; order Caulobacterales; family Hyphomonadaceae; genus Henriciella. Next base: position 8,596 of record NZ_JBARZC010000295.1, read on the forward strand.
TTGCCTAAATCAGATAGGCCTTCATCCCGTCGTAGTAGGCTTCAGGCCTAAGAGCCGACGTGTTTCGGATAACAGTGAATCGGGTGCCAAATTTCTTGCTATTGCTTTGGGCGCGGCCTTGCCAATCGCGCGAAGGCTTTGCCGATCTTCTGCCAATAAGGCCAACTGCCGAGCGGCTGCTTCCTCATCAACCGCTGCCCACTTCAGATTGCTATCATCTTCGGACGCATAGACCCCGTCGCTGTCCGCTACATCGACAAGTTCAAATGGCAAACTTACGCTTGAGCCAGACTCCATGAACTGCAGATTTCCCGACCAACCGGTGGCCATAACGCATTTGCCTAAAGCCATACCTTCCGCCAGATGAAGTCCGAACCCTTCTGCCCGGTGAGCCGAAAGTAAAACGTCGTGGGCCCGAAACATCTGCCATTTCTCGCTGTCTGACATCGATTTGTTTACGAGGCTGATATTGCTCCACCCAGTGATCATATGTTGCAGCTGCTTCTCGCTCTGCGGAAACTCGGCGAGATTTCTTGTCTTGACTGTCAACGTTGCGGATTGGGGCGCTTGGGAAAATGACCTTTGAAATATTCTGATAGCCCCAAAAATGTTTTTTCGCTGAAGCGACGAACGACCGTCAGCCATGACCAATACTCGAAGTGGGTGAGTTTTATCATATTCGGGGGCCGTCTCTGGAACCGACGGGACGCGAACGGGGCAAGGCACAATCGAGATATGAAGTTTTTTCTGTTGAACGTGCGGATTTTTGAGAAACGCTTCGGAGACAAATGTGCTAGGCGCCCAGACTTCCGATACGAGATCAAGGGCCGGCTCCCAGCTTGTTGGAATCGCCGACAGTTCCCAGAGCCAATAGCCTATTAGCTTAGTCCGATGCCAGCGGCGAATACCCAGTGCTTGAATGGCCGGAATAAATTCAGGTGGGTTGGTGTGGATTATGATTGCGCAGTGGTTTGGAGATATCGATCGTGCGAGAGGAATTGAAGTTTCATGATCGATTTGATCGAACGCTTCGCTGAGATCAAAACAGACAGGCGAAAACCCAGCGTCCCGCAAAGCATAGTAGTTTAAGCGGGCGGCTTCTCCGAGACCGTTCGCAGTTCTAAACATGCCTGCGAGCACCAATTGTTGGTTGTCGGCGGGCATGCTTGCGCTTACTGGCGCTGGACGTGGCAAGAGTTCGGCGGAAATACGCCGGGCAAGCGGCCGTAAACCTGGAAAGGCTCGAACTAGGTCTGATGCGGCCATCAAAAATCCTGCTGGAACAAGGCGGATCGCTGCGGTCATTTTAGGCGGCTGGAGAGTTGACGTCCACCTAATGAGCGCAGCGCTATTGGTGCGTGATTGAAGGATGCCGTAGGTTACCCGTTACCGATCTGACACGGCCTCACGCGTATCTCACCCCCTCGGAAGCAGAGGGGCAGCTTGTAGTTGACATCGCCAGCAATCCTGTCCACGAGCACCCCTCATAAGAAGTTCAAGCAGGGAAAATTATGGCAAAAACTGCATTTATCACAGGATTGACCGGCCAAGACGGCGCCTACCTTGCTCAGCTGCTGCTTGAGAAGGGATACCGAGTAACCGGACTGGTGCGCCGTTCCAGTACTTCTGAGATCAATAATCTGAGGCTGAAGTGGCTAGGCATCGAGAACCAAGTCGAGTTCATCGATGGCGACCTCACCGACGTTTCGGGCCTTGTGCGGACGCTCCAAGAAGTGAAGCCTGACGAAATATACAATTTGGGGGCTCAATCTTTTGTAAAGTCATCCTGGCAGCAGCCGCTTTTAACCGGGGGCGTTACAGCGCTCGGGGTTACGAACTTGTTGGAAGCAATGCGGATCGTTGTCCCAGATGCACGTTTCTACCAGGCATCTTCTTCGGAAATGTACGGCAAGATTCAGGAGGATATGCAGGACGAAGACACGCCTTTTTATCCGCGTTCTCCTTATGCTGTTGCCAAGCTTTATGGCCACTGGATCACAGTTAATTATCGCGAAAGCTTTGGGATGCATGCATCAAGCGGCATACTTTTCAATCACGAGAGCCCACTGCGGGGCATCGAATTTGTGACCAGGAAAGTCACTGACGGCGTTGCGCGAATCAAAATGGGCTTAGCTGATGAGTTGCGTCTAGGTAATATCGACGCCAAGCGTGACTGGGGGCACTCCAGGGACTATGTTAAAGCGATGTGGATGATGCTGCAGCAAGACATTGCTGACGATTTCGTAATCGCGACAGGCGTAACCACGACCGTTCGGGACATGTGCAAGATTGCTTTCAATCATGCCGATCTTGCAATGGAGGACCATCTTGTCATCGACCCGGCTCTCTTCCGTCCAGCCGAAGTGGACATACTGCTCGGTAATCCGGCAAAGGCGAAGTCCAAGCTCGGCTGGGAGCCGCAAATAACGCTTGAGGAGATGATAATTGAGATGGTGGACGCGGATCTCAAACGTCTGGGGTAAGCATGTCACAGCGGACAACAAGCCGTGAAAACCCACTACTCATCACAGGGGGCACCGGCTTCGTAGGCCGACACTTGGTGTTGGCTGCAGCAGAGCATGGTCTCCCGGCTGACGCCATAGTCGCGGCGTCGCCGCGTCGCGATGCGGACTTGAGCGTGCGACAGGAAGCTTTCGATATGACGGACGCCGGTTCGATCTTCCAGCTTATAGAAAAGGTAAAACCAAAAACCGTTGTGCATCTAGCTGCAATTGCCGCTCCCGGAGAGGCTCGTGCCAACTACGACGCGGCATGGTCAATCAATTTTGAAGGCACACGTAAACTTGCCGAAGCGATCCTGAAGCATGCTCCTGAGGCGCGTCTGGTGTTCGCTGGTAGCGCTGAAGCTTATGGGGAGAGCTTCAACAGCGTCGAAGGCCCGATTTCGGAGGATGCGACGCTCCGACCAGCCTCTACTTATGGCGCGACTAAAGCTGCGGCCGACATCATGCTAGGCCAGCTTCAGGCGGAGGGTTTGGACGTTATACGAACACGCTCGTTCAATCATTCGGGGCCAGGCCAGACGACCGACTATGTCGTGCCAGCATTTGCGGAACAGATTGCAAACGCTGAAGCCCGCAGACAGGATCCAGTGATCAGAGTCGGCAATCTCGACGCAAAGAGGGATTTTCTTGATGTGAGAGACGTCGCTAAAGCGTATGTTGCGATGGCGCTTGCTGATGGCGTTCATCCTGACGCTCGCGTGATAAATGTTGCATCAGGATCAGCCGTTCGTATTCAACACATTCTGGACACCCTCATCGGTATGGCAGCGATTGAAATTTCAGTCGACCTTGATCGCGAGCGGCTGCGTCCTAGCGATGTACCGCACGCGGCTGGCGACAACCAGCGTCTGATCAAATACTTCGGATGGTCACCGCGGTATGAGTTGGCTGAGACCTTAGCTGACACCTTAAACTTCTACCGAAGTTAGTTACCCCGGTTTCCTGCAAACGTGAAACTGAGAATAGCATTCCTCAGGGAGGGGATGAATACGAGCGCCCACAACGAAGTCGCGGTAGTCGAATACACCCGTACGGACGGTTTCAGGCATGTGATTCGTGCCGAATGTATTTTCAACCGCAAATCCACTCGAGCTCAGCATATCGACCATTGCCGAAAAAGAGTATTCCTTGAAATGCTCTGGGTGAACGACTTCAAGGCCAGCGCTTGCTGCATGCACGGATGTAATCGAACCATTCGGCGTGTCTAGCGCGAACACTCCCCCAGGGCGAAGGACGCGGAAGGCTTCCTCAGCCATCCGGACCGCAGCTTCTTCCGGAACATGCTCGATGCTCTGACCGGACCATACAAGGTCTATTGTGCCGTCATCAAAGGCAGACAATTTAGTCATGTCGCAATACAGAATCGAAACGTCGCCTTCGCTCGTCGAATTGTCGACTTCAACCTCCATCTCCGCCTTCGCAAAGAACTCGTGACGTTCGTCGGCCGGCAGGTCTATTAGATAGAGCTTTTCGAATTTATGGGGATATCCCATAGAAAACAGAGGCGCATTGGCGCCGCCCAAGTCGAGAATGATATCCGCTTGAGGCAGGCAAGTTCGAACTGATAATCTTCTCGCATTGTGGATATGGTAGAGATGGTTCGTGGCCGCGTGCTCTACTGCGCCATCTAGTCCGGCATTGGACAGAAATACTCGCATTATCGCGTCGAAGGAGCTGAGGTTCTCGGCGTCTATCTGCCTGGCGATTTGAGCTTGCAGCTCAGTGTGGCCCTCTCCCAAAACCAGTTGTACTGCTGAATTGGCTAAGAGTTTAGAGTCTTTCGGAAAATCCATAAGTCTCCGCGTTTATGGCTCCAAAAGCTTGGTCTGGGACGCTTTCACCGCTGCTTAAAGTGGCGCGTCCAAATTGTCTTTACAGAGGCTGTCGGATAAAGAAGCCGTATCAGACCGCCGGAA
>NZ_JBARZC010000296.1:0-13611 GCF_049649345.1 Henriciella sp.
GGCCAATGCGCTCGGCAGCCTGTCCGTGGAGCGGCACGAACAGGCGAGCGCAGCGGCGCTCCTGTCAGCCGCGCCGCCCTCAGGCTTCATCTTCGGCCCGCTGCTTGGCGCGTCGCTCTATTCGCTGGATCACCGCCTGCCGCTCTTCATCAGTGCAGGCATGATGGGGCTGCTGTTCGTCTATCGGCTCTTCCGCAGCAGCCAAGCGGGCGGTCCCGCCTGAGCGCGGCATCCGCGCGTGCGAGGGAACATGCGCCCGCCGCCGGCGTAGTTTTGGTACAGAATTACCGAAGGAGCCCGTCTCATGAGCCGCACACCGATCGTATTCGCCAGTGTTTCAGCCATTCTTCTCGCCGCCGCCTGCGGCGATAGCGGGACCAGCGATGATACGCCGATGGAGACGGCTGGCCCCTCTGGCACCGCTGATACGACCTATGAAGCGCGCGTCGCCCGCAATCCATCAATGGATGACAACGGATCGGTCGCAACCGATGACACCGCCATGGCGGGCGATCCAGGCGAGACCGACAATGGCGATGCGCCCCTGCTTGATCGGCTTGAAGGCGACTGGCTCTCCGGCGAGGACGACCAGGCGGAAATGTCCATCATCGATGGTACTGCCGCCATGATGTATGACGGCGAGGTCCTGACCGTCGAAACACTTGACGTGGTCGACTCCTGCCCAGACGCCGTCGGCGAAGCCGCCGATAGTCTTGACCTCTTCACAATGACATCTGACGCGACAGGTGAAACGCTCTGTTACGGCGTCGTCAGCCTTGAAAACGACCGCCTTGAGCTCACCTCCTATCCGCGCGGCAACACACTGACCTATACCCGCCAGCCCATGACCGACGTGCTCGACACCGACTAGGCCAGCCGCACGATCAGGCGGTCATGGTGAACGCGTTGAGCTTGTTGCCATCCGGATCGCGGAAATAGGCGGCATAAAAGCCCTCTTCCCCGCGCGGGCCGGGCGCGCCTTCATCGCTGCCGCCATTGGCCAGCGCGATCTCGTGAAGCTTTTTGACCTGTTCGATATCCTTGGCCTGAAGCGCCACCATCGTACCATTGCCGACGCTCGCGATATTGCCGTCAAACGGCTTCGTCGCCGCCACTCCGGCCGGACCGTCCGGCTTGCCCCAAGCGATGAAAGTGTCAAACTCCATCATCCGGCCGGTGCCCAACTCGCCGGCCAGCGCATCGTAGAATTTCGCCGCCCTCTCCAGATCATTCGTGCCAACTGTCACATATCCGATCATGCCCCATCTCCTTTGTGGAAAGATTGGAACATTACAGGAACATAGAGCTGGCGGCAAGCAAAAACTGAGCGGTCAGTCTGCTAGCGAACGAACGCCGCGCGGCAGCTGCCTTCCGCTTGGCGCGGCTGCCGAGATAGACGTCTTCGAAAATAAGCCGGTCGCCAGCAAGCTTGGCAATTCCTTAAGTCACAATGTCCTCAGGCACCTTATTGCCGCCTTCTACGTCAAATTTGAAGGCGCCGGTCTCCCGATCAAACGAGTACTGGGCCCAATAATCCTTGTAGACCTCGAGCGGCGTCCACGTGACATCCATCTCGCCCGCCCCCGTGAACACCAGTTCGCGAACGGCGCTCTCGGGCGGGCAAGCCTCGTCTTCCTGGCGCCACGTGCCGACCAGCGGATTGTCTTTTTGGCTGTAGACGTTGACGCGGCCGGTCAGACTGTGAGCACTGCGATACACCCCTTCGAGACGGACCGTGGTGCCCGGCTTGGCATCCGGCCTGATTGTGGCGATGGCGAGCCCGTCTTCCTGTCGCTCGAATGTCGCTGCGCCCTCGGGATACACAGCGAGATTGCCGAGGCAGCCCGGCGGCAGATCATTGTAACCGCCCGGCATGTCGGTCCAGGAGGGATCGAGCGCAATAGCCTCGCCCGGCTCGGCCGAGCGCGGCTCCATCCAGAAGAAGTAGGCCCGGTCCCCAACATCGGGGCAGGCCTCACCGCTGAGGGTCGCCACCGCCGGATCGGCGGTATTTCCGGCAGTCTCGCCCCGCAAACCTCCAGCGCACGCCGCGACTGAAATAGCAGCCAGTATGATCCCGGCCCGCACCATCCCACACCCCATACCGGTCCTCTTCCACGCGTCTTCAATTCGCCTGCGGAACTGCACCGCCCCGTTCCGGGTTGTATTTTCTACAGACCTTCAAAACTGGAGCAAGACTATGTCCAACCGCCTCGCCATCACTCTGCTAATCTATGGACTGGCCCAGGGCGCTCTGTTTGGCGCCGGGGTGACTGCCGTGATAATCGCCGATCTCACTGCCGTTCAGTCGGGATGGGCCATCGCCGGTGTCGTCGCAGCCAGCCTTCTGATCGCCGCCCCGATCGCTTGGAAAATCGCCCCGCTGATGCGCGCCGGCCATCAGCAGAGGCTTGCCAGGAAGAACAGCCTCGGCGCGCCCTTCCCGACTTGATCACATCGCCGAAATGCCGCCATCGACCTTGAGTTCAATTCCCGTCACAAGCTTGCTCTCGTCGGAGGCGAGATAGAGCACGGCGTAGGCGATATCGTCCGGATCGCCGACCTTGCCGAGCGGGATCTGCCGGCCGAGCTTGGCGAGCGCTTCCTCCTCGCCGAACCGCTCTTTTGTCGTGTCGAGGATCGGGGTGTTGATGAAGACAGGATGGACTGAGTTGCAGCGAATCTTGCCGCCGGTCTTCGCGCAATGCAGGGCGATCGACTTCGACATATGGCGCACGGCCGCCTTCGCCGTGTTGTAGGAAATATAGTTCCCGCTCGCGATGATGCCGGCAATCGAAGAGATGTTCACGATCGAGCCGAGCCCATGTTCGCGCATCAGCGGAATGGCGTACTTGCAGCCATGGAAGATGGAGTCGACATCAACCTCCTGCACCTTGCGGAACGTCTCGTAATTTTCGTCCTCGACGGTGCCATGCGAGCCGATCCCGGCATTATTGACCAGCACGTTCAGCCCGCCCATCGCGTCATGCGCTTCCTTCAGCACGGTCTGCCAGCGCTCTGCATCGGTCACGTCATGCTGCCAGGCGAAGGCTGTGCCCTCGCCAAGCTCTGCATTGATGGCGGCGGCGACCGTCGCTGCGCCCTCGCCATTCACATCGGTGACCGCGATCTTGGCGCCCTCGCGCGCCAGCATCCACGCAGTCGCCTCCCCCAGCCCCTGCGCGCCACCTGTAATGAACGCCTTCTTTCCTGATACACGGCCCATCGATTGCCTCCCTCGATCTGTTCTCATGATAATAGCGTTTCAGTTCCAGCTAAGCGCTGCGAGGTCAAGCAATTCCACCCGGCGCAACCGGCTTCACTTGCATGAAGAAAATCTAAAGGAACTGTCCCTAATTTTACGGAAAATAATAAGTGTCTGAGGGAATTACTGTGCCGAAACGCAAGGAACTGAATCTCGACCTGGAGCAGCTGCTCGAGGCGGTGGAACTGATCGACCATGGCGTTGCGATTCACCGCCAGGACTATAGCCTCGTTTATGTGAATGACGCCGCACGCAATCACTACCCCACCCTGTTCGGCGAACTCGAAAAAGGCACCGACCCGCTCGAAGCCATGCACAAGGCCGTCATCGATACAGTCGGGGAGGACAGCGATTTCGACACGATGGAGCTCGCCAAAGAACTCTACCGGAAGACGATGGCCTGCGAAGAGCTCGACATGTGGACGCCGGACGGGCGCTACATAAAGGCAAACTTCTGCCGGCTGCCGGATGGCGGCTATATGAGCCTTAGCGCCGACGTTACCGACCTTCGCGGGCGAGAGCGCGAACTCAAACATGCCAAGCGCGAAGCGCTCGCCGCGAGCGATGCGAAGTCAGAATTCCTCGCCTCGATGAGCCATGAGATCCGCACGCCCCTGAATGGTATTCTCGGCATGGCCCAGGCCCTCGGCCATCGCAATCTCGCTGCCGAAGAGCGAGAGATGGTCGATGCCATTCTCGATTGCTCAAAGTCACTGATGACGCTGCTCAACGATATTCTCGACCTGTCCAAGATCGAAGCGGGCAAACTCGAGATTTCGCCGATCACGGATGATTTCCGCCACAAGCTGAAGCGGACCGAACGCTTTTATCGTCCCAAAGCCGACGAAAAGGGCCTGTTTCTGCGTCTGATCGTCGACAAGAACATTCCGGCCGTCATTGAATTTGACCCCGTTCGGCTGCGCCAGTGCGTCGATAACCTCGTCTCCAACGCCCTCAAATTCACCGAAGCGGGCGGCGTTATTATCGCTGCCACCTGTGAGGACTGCGATGACCCGGACAAGGTCCGCATCAAGATTCACGTGTCCGACACCGGCATTGGCATGGCGCCAGAGCAGGTTGAGAAGCTGTTCCAGAACTTCCAGCAGGCCGATCGGTCTACCACCCGCAATTATGGCGGCTCGGGCCTTGGCCTTGCGATTACCAGAAAGCTTGCGCGGATGATGGGCGGCGATGTGACCGTCGTTTCCAAGCCTGGCAAGGGCTCGATCTTCTCGCTCAGTTTCGAAGCGAGGCGCGTCATCAAGCAGGAGCAGTCACCGGCATCTGTCAAGAACGCCGTCTTCACCGACGGTGTCATTGAGTTTGACGCCCGCAAACAGGTGGTCGATTTCAGAGGCAAGACAGCACTTATTGTCGATGACAACCGGATCAACCGCCGGGTTGCGCGCCTGTTCATTGAACCCATGGGTCTCAATACAGTTGAAGCCGCAAGCGGCTATGAGGCGCTCGAAATCCTCGACCAGATGAAGGTCGATCTCGTCCTGCTCGATATCCATATGCCGGACATGGACGGCCCGGAGACCCTTGAAAAGATAAGGGCGAGCGGCAGGGGCTGGGCGAATGTCCCAACAATTGCGCTCACAGCAGACGCCATGGCCGGCGACCGGGAACGCTATATTGCGCTCGGCATGTCGGACTATGTGTCCAAACCGATTGATGAACGCCAGCTCATCACAACGCTGTCACGCTGTCTTTCAAGCAAAGCGCCCGAAGCCGCGCTTCGCCGCGATGAAGAAGAGATGCACGCGAAGGATGAGCTCGACGAGCTGATCGCAAAGATGAGCGCCTGACCCCGTCCCTCAGGCAAGCTTGCTGGCGAGAGCGTCCATCTTCGTGGCGAGATCGATGTCCTTTTGCGTCACACCATCGGCATCATGCGTCGTCAGCGTGACTTCGACCGTATTGTAGACATTGAACCATTCGGGATGGTGATCGGCTTTTTCGGCCTGGGTCGCCATGGCGCTCATGAAGCCGAAAGCGGTCGAAAAGTCGTCGAACTTGTACGTCTTGGTAATGGCGTGCTTGCCGTCTTCGGCCGCAGACCAGCCGTCCAGTTTTCCAAGCGCTGCCTGAAGGTCCATCTTGTCGGCCATATCTATTCCTCGCTATTGGTCTCATGAACGAAATAGAGCCAGCGGCCATCTTCGGCGATTGCCGTGCGCACGCCGGGATAGCCTGACCCTTCCCGTATCTCCGCAATGCCTGCCTCGCCGACCAGTTCCCTGAGCCTTGCGCGCTGGCTGAAATTCAGCCGCTCAGGCTGCAGCTCCTCAGGTTCGAGCGCAGCCAGCTCCGGCCAGACATACCACGTCTCGCCTGAGACCGATTTGACGCCATAGGGCCCATCGAAGAGTTTCTCCAGGGTCAGGATCGGGTCAAACCCGGTACGGCGCAGCAGGTCCCAATGGGTGCGGTGGGAGGCGCCCGCGAAGTTTGAGAGGAAGGCCGGCTCGGCATCTGCAAACCGCGCAAGACGCGTCAGGGAGTTCGTCTCGATGATCGCCTCCAACTCGCCAATCGTCGCCTGCGCCTTCGCCGACAGATCGGTCGAGATTACGTCTTCGTCCGCCGGCGGCTGCATGTATTCAGGCGCCGCCTCGACCTGCAGGCGGACGCGTTCGTGCCGATCCTCGCCGTTACACGCCGCGGCCAGCAGGAGCAGCGCCAGACCGGCTGCAAGTGTCTCCGGCCTCATGCGTTGACCGGCCATCCCGTCGCTGCGGCGAGATCGTCCAACAGCTGATCTTCGCCGAGAACCTTTATTGTTGTCATGCCCATCGCCCTTGCCGGTTTCAAATTGATGCCGAGGTCATCGAGGTAGACACAATTCTTCGGGTCAACATCCAGCGCCTCGCACATCAGGGCATAGATACGCGGGTCAGGTTTACGAATTCCAAGCTTGGAGCTTTCAATTACATCATCGAACAGGTCGAACACCTTGGAGACTTCGGCAGCGCGGCCTTCGTCATTGGTCATCGACGCGCCCTTGCCGACCGGCGCATTGTTGGTGATGCAGCCGACTTTCACCTTCGATTTGCAAAGCTTCAGCGCCTCGACGACACGCGGCCTGAGCTCGCCTGACAACAGCCCCAGCACATCCTTGCCGGGCACATCATGGCCGAGGGCCTTTGCCTCTTCGCGAAACAGGACGTCAAACTCTTCAGCTTTCACCCTGGACTGCTCGAGCTTCGCCCACGCATTGGTGTCGCCATTGCGGGCATTGACGCTTCTGATGAAGTCCTTGGGCAGGCCGTTGCTTGCCTCATAACGGTTGAATGCCTCGAAGGGAGAGGAGGTCAGAACGCCGCCGAAATCCCAGATGACTGCTTTGATGTCTTGTACCATCCGACCCGTCTAGCCGCAGATCACGGCGAGGTCGACCGCCGGGCGTCCGAATGCCACATCGCCCTGCGTCCGGCAAAGTTTGATGAAATTAAAAACGAATGTTCACCAAGCCTTGGGACTTTCTGGTCTAGTTGAACCTGGATCAAAGGACCGTGAAGAATGACGAAGCCGAGCCAGAAGCCGGGCGACGCACTTGTACAGCAATACTTGTCGGAGTCAGACGATAAACAGATTGACCGTGCGCTCAATGCCATCCGCGAACACCTTGGGATGCCGATTGCCTATGTTTCTGAATTTGTCGGCAATGAGTCAGTCTTCCGGCATGTCGACGCACCGGGACTCGAGCACCTGATCAAGGTCGGCGACAGGCGCTCGCTAGACGATGTCTACTGCAGGCACATTGTTGAAGGCCGGCTGCCGGAGCTCATTCCAAACACCGCCGACAACGAACTTGCGCAATCCCTGCCGATTACCGAAGCCGTTCCGATCGGATCGCATGCAAGCATCCCGATCTGGCTCGATGATGGCACGGTCTACGGTATGTTCTGCTGCCTCAGCCCCGCCCCGAACGACAGCCTCAATGCGCGCGACCTCGAGACCATGCGGCTGTTCGCGAACCTTGCGGCCGATCAGGTCCGCCGCAATCATATGGTCGAACGCCACCGCAACGACGTCGAGACTCGCATTCGCGGCGTGATCGACAATCGCCGCTTTGCCATCGCGTTTCAGCCTATCGTCAACCTGCTCAAGGGCCAGACGATAGGCTTTGAAGCGCTTTGCCGGTTTAACGCCGAGCCGGTCCGTACACCCGACCTCTGGTTCGCAGAGGCCGACCAGGTTGATATGGCTGTAGAGCTGGAAGTCGGCGCCATCGAAATGGCACTGGAACATGCTGGCCGCCTTGAGCCCGGCATGTATATTTCCGTGAATGCGTCGCCCCACGTCATCGTGAGCAACCGGTTCAGGGAGATGATGGAGTCCTCGAATCTCGACAGCATCATGCTTGAAGTCACAGAGCATGACAGTGTGGAAGATTATCAGGCATTCTCCGAAGCCATACGCCCCCTGCGGGAAGCCGGTCTGAAGCTTGCGATCGACGATGCTGGCGCCGGCCATTCATCGCTGCGCCACATTCTGCAGCTCGAACCGGACTTCCTGAAGCTCGACATGAGCCTGACCCGCAATGTCGACAACGATCTTTCGCGCCGCGCCCTGATCAGCGCGCTTGTCTATTATGGACGCGAGACGGGCGCCGAAATCATTGCAGAGGGTATCGAGACGGAAGGCGAGCTTGAAACGCTGAAACGCCTCGGCGTCTTTCGGGGGCAAGGGTATCTGCTCGGCCGGCCCTCCTTCGACGCGATGAAAGCCGGCCCAGGCCTGCAAGCTCACGGCTGAGCGAAACGATCCACGCCGCCCGCTCCATCGCCGCCGCACGAAAAACCTGTTGAACGAGCGCGCCGGCCGGTTTCATCTGGCTGACACCGGGCAAACGCTGTAGGGGTGGGTCACGCCCGGCCCCGGACGATGGAGACAGGAATATATGGCACCCCGCTATCTGGTTATCTTAATTGCTGGTCTGACTGGCATTCTCGCGCCGGCCTGTTCGAACGAGGCACCGGAAGCGGAAGAGACCATCACCGAAGATCCGGGCCCTGCGACGACACCGCAACCACCTGCAGAAGGCGCCCGCATCCAGGCCAGCATGGCAACGACGCCGGAGGAAATGTGCCGCAGCGCCTTCTATGACGAGAACAACCAGCTCGTCCTTGGCGGCCAGATCGATCTGACAGACGGCTGGTGTGAGTGCTTTGTCACCGATATTCCGATCAATGCTGAACAGGCCAGCTATGACACGCTGCCCCGCGACGGCGACTATATGGCAGACCTGAATTATGCCGTCGAAGAGATCGCCCGGCGCCGCGATTTCGACGAGCTGGATTATCAGGAAGCGCTTGACGTGCTGCAGGATGAATCGGCCGAGATCCAGAATACCGAACTGAGCATCCTGCTCGATGCGGTCACCGAACGCGTCACCAAGACCTATGCCGACATGCTGGACGAGTCAGGCGCCTGCGACCGGGCAAAATAAACTGGGCCTCGCCCTATTTCATCGCCCCGATCAGCGTCGTCTTGCGCGCCCGGCTGGCGGTCTGAACCTCTTCCAGCGGCGCGTGCTCGAAACCCATCGCCTTGAGCAGAGCCTCGTCGCGCGTTTCGCCGGGATTGTTCGTCGTCAGCAGCCTGTCACCGACAAAGATCGAGTTGGCGCCCGCCAGCAGGCAGAGCGCCTGGCCCTCTTCGCTCATCGCTTCGCGGCCTGCTGACAAGCGCACCCAGCTTTTGGGAAACACGATCCGGCAGACAGCAATCACGCGCGCCATTTCGACCACGCTGACAGGCGCAGAGGTGCCAAGCGGTGTGCCTTCGATCGGCACCAGCATGTTGATCGGCACGCTTTCGGGATGCGGGGTCAGCTTTGACAGCTCATGGATCAGGCCAATCCGGTCCCCGCGGCTCTCTCCCATGCCAAGAATGCCGCCAACGCAGAGATTGATGCCGGCTTCGCGGCAATGGGCGATCGTCTCCAGCCGGTCCTCATAGGTGCGCGTAGAGACCACGCTGGAATAATATTCGCGGGAGGTGTCGAGGTTATGATTGTAATAATCCAGGCCGGCCTCTTTCAGCGCCTGGGCCTGATGCGGCTCCAGCATGCCGGCGGTCACGCAGGTCTCGAGCCCTTCGGCCTTCACCGCCTCGACCATGGCGGTGATCTTCGGCAGGTCGCGGTCTTTCAGATTGCGCCAGGCCGCGCCCATGCAGAACCGGTCCGCCCCGCCCGCCTTGGCCTGCTTCGCCGCCGACACCACCTCGTCCAGCGCCATCAGCTTCTCGGCCTTGAGCCCGGTATCGAAGTGCGCTGACTGGCTGCAATAGCCACAATCTTCCGCGCAGCCGCCTGTCTTGATGGAAAGCAGCTGGCTTTTCTGGACCTTGCCGTCTGCCCAGTTCTCAGCCTTCACGGCGAGCGCCTGTCCGATCAGCGTGTCGAGCGGCGCTTCGTAAAGCGCAGCGATCTCTTCGCGGGTCCAGTCATGACGGGGGGTGGCTTGGGGCATGATCGCTCCTTTGAAGGCCTGATATCGAGCGCCTTCTTCAAGCGAAAGGCCGGAGCGATCAAGCCCCGGCCGCGATAATTATCCTGTAATATTCGTTACGGTCACAACCGTATCAGGCGCTTGCTTCCATCGGCGCGTTTTCGAGCGGCGTGCGCTTGGTCGTGACCGCCTTAACCGGCAGCCAGCAGACCACTTCGGTCCCGCCGCCTGCGACCGACTTTATACCGACATTGCCGCCATGCAGGTCGACGAAATTCTTCACCAGCGCCAGCCCGAGCCCGGCGCCCTGCTGGTCGGTCGAGGTGAAGCTGTCGAAGCTCGAAGCCTGACGGTCCGCCTCGATCCCCTTGCCATTATCCTTGACCGACAGGACGGCCATATTCTCGATCTGGCTGGCCGAGACAGTGATCTCGCCGCCCGGCTCGGTGAAGCGCATGGAATTGGACAGCAAGTTAAACAGGACCTGCCGGATCCGGCGCTTGTCGGCATTGATCGTACCGACCGATTTGTCGATCTTCGCATTGACCGTGATTTCGGTGTCTGCGGCCTTGCCGACCATCAGGTCGATGCCTTCCTGGACCACATCGGCGAGCTTGAAATCTTCAAGGTCGAGATCCATCCGGCCCGCCTCGATGAGGGCGAGGTCGAGAATATTATCGATCAGCTTGCCGAGATGATCGGACGCGCTCAGGATCGAATTGATCTGGTCCAGCTGGCGCTCATTGAGCTTGCCGAACTTCTGCGACTGCAGGAATTCGGCGTAGCCGAGGATTGTGGTGAGCGGCGAACGGAGCTGATAGCTCACATTCCGCACGAATTCGGTCTTCAACCTGTCAGCCGCCTCGAAGGCTTCGGCGCGGCCGCGCAGCGCGCCTTCGACCGCACGCTGGGCTGTCACATCCGCAAAAGCGATCAGCGTATTCCCGTCCGGCAGGGGCTGGGTTACATAGGTCAGCGTCGAGCCGTCAGACCGCTTCATCTCGCCGGTCGTCATCTGGCGCGCGGTGGCGGACGGATCGGTGATGTGGCCCTTGATCTGCGACCACGTCTCGCGGTCATGGAACATCGGGATACATTCCTCGATGATCACATCATAATCGGGCCGGTCCTGCACGATCTGCTCATCAAGCCCCCAAAGAGTGGTGAACGCCTTGTTGGAGAGCTTGAGCCGTCCGTCGCTGCCGAAAACGGCGACCGCCTCGTGAAGGCTGTCGAGCGTTGAGCTTTGTGTTTTCGTCAGCGCCTTGAAGCGCGTCTGCAGGTCGAGCTCGCTGGTAATATCCTTGAACAATAAGAGCAGCCCGCCCATCGGGTGGCGCTGGCGGGTGACCTGAAGCGTGCGGCCATCAGGAAGGGACCACTTGTCTTCCTCGATGCCGCTAATGTCGAGATAATAGGAAAGCTCGTCGGCGCGCCAGGCCGCGTAATCGCTACGTGCCGGCAAACGGCGGCCTTCGCGGAGGCGGTCAAGCAGTTCGCCATGTGACGGGCTCTCCAGAAGGAAGCCTTCATCGAGCTGCCACATGGCGGCAAAGGCGCGGTTATAGAAATTGAGCCGGCGGTCCGGCCCGAAAATCGCGACCCCGTCTGCGACATGGTTCAGCGTCTCGTCATGCGCTTTCACATGGCGGTTGAGGTCTTCGCGGGCCGCTTCCTGTTCGGTCACATCAAACGCCATCGCCCCTGCCCCGCCGGAGAGCGGGAAAGTCAGGATGCGCATGGCGCGACGCTCCTCGCCAATGACGAGGTGGCGGGTATTGTCGATATCCTTGCCTTCGGAGATGGTCTTGCGCATCTGATCGATCGTCTTGTCGTCCAGCATGATCTGGCGATCGAGCGTGCGGTCCAGAGAGCTGCCATCGACGGCTTCGATATAGGATGGGTTGGCCCATTGCAGGCGGCCGACGCCTGAGACGCGCCAGGCCGGGAATGGGGCCTTGCCGAGCATGTCGAGGAAGGCTGTCGGGTCGCGGGCGATGACCTGGCGGGCTTCTTCCAGCTTGCCGCGGGCCGAGCTTTCTTCCAGACCCTTGATGGTCGAGTCCGTGATCCAGACCACGGCGCGCGCGCCAGCCGTGCGCCCGTCAGCTTCGAGGAAACGACCGGACGGGCCGATCAGTGTGAGCGAAAAAGGCTGGCCGTTTTCGCGCAGCTCCCGCAGGCGGATGCGCAGCGTCGTGTCCTGGCCCGCCCCGTCGCGAGCTTCGAGGTCAGCGAGACCCTCAATGATGCGGATGGCCGGGTCGATGGCGACCGCGTCGTCTGTAAATCTGAGCAGGCTGGCGAGCGCCACGGGCGAGCCGTGAATTTCAGGCGCGGCAATATCGTCATCCTCATCCTCGAGCGTATCGCCCTGCCAGACAAGGATCACACCTGGATGCGCGCCAAGCACCGATTTCAGCTCGGCCAGGCCCGATTCAGACTCTGATGCGCGTTCACGATATTTCTTGGCGGCGCCGCGGGCGCCTTCAGACGTTCTGAGCGCCCAGAGAATGAAAGCCAGACCGAGCGCGAGTGCACCGGCAGCAATAAGAAGCGGAACCTGTTCGGCAGTCATATCTTTCCTCCGGCGCGAATCAGTGGCGCGCAGGCCAATCTACTAGTTAACGCAATGGGGTGTTTGCGTTAAGCCCGGGTTAAAGCTCGAAAAAATTTTCCCCTTAAAATTCAGTGTTGCTCGCCTCACAGCGTAAACATTTTTGGGCAATTTTCGGCAAAAGTCGGACGCTTCATTTTCCCGCGACAACAAGGAACCCCTACCATGTCGAACCCAAAATGGCAGGATCATCCTGTAACAAGCACGGCCGCAACCATTCCGACCCTGGCCGTGATCTACCTCTCCTATGAAGGCCTCAAGGCCAGCGGAATGGAGGGCTCTCTCGTCTTCGTCACCATTGCGGTCCTGGCGAGCTTCTCCTGGCTTCTCTCCGGCGCGATCAAGCGCTGGATTGTCGTCAGCCACCACAAGGCCATGTCGGCCGTCGTCGCCTCGCTCGGTCTCATCTTCCTGGTCATCGAGGCCTCGATCGTCCATGTCGGCATCGAGCACCTGTTGAAGCAGGGCAGCCTTGAGGCGCACTGGCTGATCGTCTGGTTTGTCTCAGGCGGCCTGTCGATCGGCAATGTCTTCACCAAATGGGGCTGGCTCGGAGATCCGGGCGAGCGTCAGGAGACACCAAAGCGCCAGCCAGCCACAGGCACCGGCCCGACGCTCGTCGTCGACAACCGCACTGTGGAGGAAAGACGAAAAGATGACCGCTCACTGGCGGAAATCTGCAAACAGGTCGCCGGCTAACAGCCCGGCACCGATCAAGGCCCCGGCTTCACCGCCGGGGCTTTTTTATTGGCCGGCCTTCACCTCGCCGACCTCGTCCTGCAGGGCGCGCATCTGGATCTCGAGATCGGTGATGTCTTTCTCCTGGCGCCGGTCGCGCTGGTCCTGCTCGGCCGCGAAGCGTGTATGGTCCTGGGCGGTCCATCGATCGCCGGACAGGCGGAAGCTGTCAAAGTCCTCGGAGATCTTCTCTGTCTTGTTGGTTAGCGTCGTCAGGGCCTGCTCGAGATTGTCGAGCTTTGTCGCCTGGATCGAATAGCCCATCACGGCGCCGGCAATGATCACGAACAGGCCGAGATATTTCGACATGAAATCCCCCATCTGCGCGACAGCCTCCCCATTGCTGGCCTTCAGATCCTGCTGGCGGCCAGCATGCACCGCGCCGGCCACTGCGAGCGCAATCTTCTCTGCATCCTCATCACTGATCATGAATTGCCCCATTCAACTGGAATGGCCGGGACAGGGGTCAGTTCCCCGTCCCGGCCGTCTGGCCGCGCCCGTGCAGCCGGAACCCCGCACCGCTGCCC
>NZ_JBARZC010000297.1:0-6406 GCF_049649345.1 Henriciella sp.
TTTACTGGGCAAATGAGGATTTTCTGCTGATCAACGCCTCGCAATACCAGTCTATCCAGACGGTGGACGGCCAGCAGCAATATGATTTCCAGCGCACGATTTCCTATGATGTCGAGAAGGCGGCGCCGGCGCTTCTGATGAAGGATGAGGGCCACCTGCTCGATACGCAGAATGTCGTCTCTGTACTGGCCGATGACGACCGGAATGTGCTTGTCGAGGTTTATGTCTACGTTTCGGGCAATGCGTCCGGCGGGCTCGGCAGCCTGATGCCTGAGGACCGGGGGGGCGGATGGACGCTCTCGACCCACAAGGCCAATCTGGGCACAGGAAAATCGCGCAAGCAGAAGACGTTCGGGCCGGCGACACTCGATGCCTGGTATGACAGGGACGGCGAGGTTGTTGCCGAGCTTGTTCGCAGCAAGTCATCCAACCGGGTCGAGATCGTCAGCGGGCGGCAGACGATCTATTCCTACAGCACCGAGGGCGTCACCGAGCTCTACGTCTATGGCTACGACCAGACGGCCGGCAAACTTGTCGTCTTCCGCGATGTCGGCGATGCGGACGGCATCCACTACATGTCGCTGGAGGATGGCGCGATGGAGCCGATCACAATTGACGGCACTGTTGCGGGCCGCGCGAACCCGATCGAGGACAGCTATACGCGCGGGCTTGTCGGCTTTGAGTATTTCGACGGACTGACCCAGCAGGTCTTCATCGATCCTGCGCTGAAAGCCGTGCATGCCCAGCTCAGCAAGGCCCTGCCGGACAAGCGCGTCAATCTGGTCTCGTGGAATGCGGCGAAAACGAAGATTGCAGTGTCTGCCGCATCACCCGGCAGCGCGGCAGACTATTACGTCTTCGACAAGGCGTCGGGCCAGCTCGGCTCGCTCGGCAGTGCGGCCTCGCATCTTGTTGGCGCGCCCTTGGGCGCCGTGAGCGCGCAGACCATCGAGACGCGCGATGGTCTGGCGATGGAGGTGATTGTCACCCTGCCGGTTGGCAAGACGGCGGCGGAGGGGCCTTTCCCGGCTGTGATCATGCCGCATGGTGGCCCTGAATCGCGCGACGGGCTGGGGTTTGACTGGTGGGCGCAGGCCTATGCCGCAGAAGGCTATCTCGTGCTCCAGCCGAACTTCAGGGGCTCTTCAGGCTATGGCCAGGCGTTCAGAAATGCAGGCTTTGGCGAGTTTGGCGGGCGGATGATCGACGATATCGCCGATGCTGGAAAATGGGCGATCGGCGAGGGGCTTGTGGCCAGCAACGCCTATTGCGTCATCGGGGCCAGCTATGGCGGGTACGCCTCGCTGATGATGGGTGTGAAGGATGCAGAGCGCTCGCGCTGTCTGGTGTCGGTCAATGGCGTCACGGAGCCCTTCGCGCTGATCGGGCACTATAATGACGGCTCGGAAGGCGCGGAATACTGGGAACGATATCTTGGCGCCGACCGGTTTTCCGATGAAGCGGTTCGCAACCAGATTGTGCCGCTTGCCTTTGGCTCGCAGCTCACCCAGCCCATGCTGCTGCTCTATGGCGAGGAGGATCTCGTCGTGCCGTCGGCTCAGACCGAGCGCTTCTCCAAATCCCTTGGCGAGAGAGACAATGTGCGGGTCGTCAGCCTCGGCAAGGAAGACCATTTCCTGCGGACATCGGATGTGCGCAACACGGTGCTTACCGAGACGCTTGCCTTCCTGGAAAAGCACCACCCGGCGCGCGGGGCACCGGGTGGCGGGTAAGCTATCTGTCTTATAAGGCCTAGTTCAGGGCCGCAGCGCCTTTGGCGAAGTCGTTCGGCACGCCGTTGATGGACAGCGTGTCGCCCTCGACATCGACCGTGACCGTCGAGCTGTCAGCGACTTTGCCTTCAAGGACGAGCCGGGCCAGCGGATCCTGGAGCTCCTTCTGGATGACGCGCTTCAGGGGCCGTGCACCATAGACCGGGTCGTAGCCGCGATCGGCCAGCCATGTGCGGGCCTCTTCGGTCAGCTCGACCTCGATCTTGCGCTCGGCCAGCAGCCTGGACAGCCGATCCATCTGGATGTCGACGACATAGTCGATCTCGTCGCGGCCAAGCCGGCTGAAGAAGACGATCTCGTCGATCCGGTTGATGAATTCCGGGCGGAAGTGCGCCCGCACGGCCCCCATCACGGCGTCGCGCTGGGCGGCGCTTATCTCGCCGGCATCGCCGGTTGCCAGAGCGTCTGCGCCAAGGTTCGACGTCATGATGATGATCGTGTTGCGGAAGTCGACCGTGCGGCCATGGCCATCGGTCAGGCGTCCGTCATCGAGCACCTGTAGCAGTGTGTTGAAGAGGTCCGGGTGGGCCTTCTCAACCTCGTCGAACAGGACGACCTGGTAAGGCCTGCGGCGGACAGCTTCTGTCAGCACGCCGCCTTCCTCATAGCCGACATAGCCGGGAGGCGCACCGATCAGGCGGGCCACCGAATGCTTCTCCTGGAACTCCGACATGTCGAGGCGGAGCACAGCGGACTCGTCGTCGAACATGAATTCGGCGAGCGCCTTGGTCAGCTCGGTCTTGCCGACGCCTGTCGGGCCGATGAACAGGAAGGAGCCGATCGGACGGTTCGGGTCCTGCAGGCCGGCGCGGGCACGGCGAACCGCGTTCGAGACCGCTGCGAGGGCTTCATCCTGGCCGACGACGCGGGCGTGCAGCGCCTCTTCCATCTTGAGGAGCTTCTCGCGTTCGCCTTCCATCATCTTGTCGACCGGAATGCCGGTCCATTTAGAGACGACGCCTGCGATATGCTCAGGGCGGACGACTTCGGAGACGAGGCCGGAGGGCTCTTCGCTGCCCTCATCGGTTTCGGCTTTCTCGACGGCGGCAATGCGCTCTTCAAGCTGCGGGATGACCGCATATTTGAGCTCGGACGCCCTTGAGAGATCGCCGCGGCGCTGGGCTTCGGCCATTTCCGAATGCGCCCTGTCGAGCTCATCCTTGGCAGACGCGGCGCCTTTCAGCTTGTCCTTTTCGGCGGCCCAGGCGGTGGTCAGCTCGTCAGAGCGGGCCTGGAGGTCGGCGATTTCGGTTTCGATCTTTTCCAGCCGGTCCTTGGAGGCCTGATCCTTCTCTTTCTTGAGCGCTTCAGCCTCGATCTTGAGCTGGAGCAGGCGGCGGTCGATCTCGTCGAGTTCCTCGGGCTTGGAGTCTACCTGCATCCGAAGCCTGGATGCAGCTTCATCCATCAGGTCGATCGCCTTGTCCGGCAGGAAGCGGTCGGTGATGTAGCGGTTCGATAGCGTCGCGGCCGACACGATCGCTGCATCAGACACGCGTACGCCGTGGTGGGCCTCATACCGGCCTTTCAGGCCGCGCAGGATGGAGACGGTGTCCTGCACTGTCGGTTCGTCGACATAGACGGCCATGAAGCGGCGGGCGAGGGCCGCGTCGCCTTCGACATATTTGCGGTATTCATCCAGCGTCGTTGCGCCGACGCAGTGAAGCTCACCGCGTGCGAGCGCAGGTTTCAGAAGGTTGGACGCATCCATCGCGCCATCGGTCTTGCCGGCGCCGACAAGCGTGTGCATCTCGTCAATGAACAGGATCACACCGCCTTCGGCCTGCTCGATTTCCTTGATCACGGCCTTGAGGCGTTCCTCAAACTCGCCGCGGAACTTCGCACCGGCAATCAGTGCGCCCATGTCGAGCGCAAGCAGGCGCTTGTCCTTGAGGCTTTCCGGCACATCGCCATTGATGATGCGCAGGGCGAGGCCTTCGGCGATGGCGGTCTTGCCGACGCCGGGCTCACCGATGAGCACAGGATTGTTCTTCGAGCGCCGCGAGAGCACCTGGATCGTGCGGCGGATTTCCTCGTCGCGTCCAATAACTGGATCGAGCTTACCCGAGCGGGCATCGGCTGTGAGGTCGCGCGTATATTTCTTCAGCGCCTCATAGCCTTCTTCAGCATTCTCGGTATCGGCCGTGCGGCCCTGACGAAGCTGCGTCACGGCCGCCTCGATCCCGGCCTGATCGACCCCGCCAGCTTTCAGCGCCTCATGCGCTTTTGAGCCTGACAGGCCCGCCATGGCGGCAAGCAGGCGCTCGACCGTGATATAGCTGTCGCCGGCCTTTTTGGACTGCGCTTCAGCATCCGCGAAAAGCTTGGCCGTCTTCTGGTCGAGACGCAGGCCCGCATCGCCGCCGCTGACGGAGGGCTGGGCGCGAAGCGCTTCGTCCGTCTTCTGCTGCACAAGCTCCGGATTGCCGCCGGCCGCGCGGATAAGATTGGCCGCCATGCGGTCGCGATCCTCAAGCAAAGCTTTCAGGATGTGTTCGGGCAGGAATATCTGGTGGCCGGCCGCCAGTGCGGCCGTTTGCGCGGTCTGGATGATGCTCCTCGCGCGCTCGGTATAGGTATCAAAATTCATGTCTATCCCCTTTGAAAGGCAGATTGGTGTTGTAAAACCGGACCAGCAGAGGCTGCATCCGGAAACTGGTTTCAGCCAGGCCCTGCTCAGCAGCGGCCTGTCTCTGAATGAGATATGGGGACAAAAAAAGGGGCTGCAAGATCACTCGCAGCCCAGTCATGTCAGCTTTTTTGATGAGGGAGGAAATCAGCTGACAGGTATCAGGCCTGTTTCTTCGGGGTCGCCGACCATGGTGACGAGCGCCGTGCGCAGTTTGCCAAGTGCCTGGTGTTCGATCTGGCGCACGCGCTCCTTGGAAATGCCAAGACGCTTGCCCAGAACCTCGAGCGTCACCGTGTCATCGGTGAGCCGGCGCTCCTTGATGATCAGGGTTTCGCGGTCGGTGAGGGTCTTCAGCGCTTCTGCGATCCAGTGCTTGCGGCGCTCGCTATCGCGCCGCTCCATGACATCATCCTCGGTCACGGCGTTTTCGTCTTCCAGAAGATCCTGCCACTGGGCTTCGCTGTCGGTCGCGAGCGGCGCATTGAGCGAGCGGTCTGAGGCGGAAAGGCGCGAGGCCATGGATTCCACATCGCGTTCCGGCACGCCGAGATGGGTGGCGATCCACTGGCGGTTTTCAGGGGTCATCGTGCCATCGGACGTGTCGTCAATCTTGGCGCGCAGGCGCTTGAGATTGAAGAACAGGGATTTCTGCGCCGCCGTCGTGCCGGTGCGCACGATCGACCAGTTTCGCAAAACAAAATCCTGTATCGAGGAGCGGATCCACCAGGACGCATAGGTCGAGAAACGAACCTGCCGGTCCGGATCGAAGCGGGCCGCCGCCTGCATCAGGCCGACATTGCCCTCCTGGACGAGGTCCGAGACAGCCAGGCCGTAATGGCGGAATTTGGAGGCCATGGAGATGACGAGGCGCATATAGGCGCTCGTCAGTTCGTGAAGCGCTCGCTCGTCTTGCTCATCGCGCCAGCGGATCGCGAGACTTTGCTCGTGCTCCTGGCTCAGCATGGGTTTGTTCATCGCGGTCCGGACAAACCGGCGGTCAGCGGCTTCGGCGCTTCTCGAAGTGGCCATGCATCTACTCCAACTTGCCTATGTTTACCCGTTTTACGAGTGCCGAGGCCTGCCGGATCACGCCGCCATTCATTTTTTGGAAATTTTTTTGGCGCGCAAAGAAAAAGCCCTGCCAGACAGGCAGGGCTTTCACCAATCTACTTTACGCAAACTGTAGACGCTTATGCGGCCTTCTTCTTGGCGAGCGACTTTGCAAGGCGCTCCATCGCAGCGTCGTGATCAGTATTTTCGACAGCGGCCAGTTCTCGGGCCATCCGGTCCAGGGCGCTCTCGTAAAGCTGGCGCTCTGAATAGGACTGTTCGGGCTGGTCTTCACCGCGGTGCAGGTCGCGAACGACTTCTGCGATGGAGATCAGATCACCGGAATTGATTTTCGCTTCATATTCCTGCGCGCGGCGCGACCACATGGTCCGCTTGATGCGGGCCTTGCCGCCGAGCGTCTTCAGCGCATCGTCGACGAGCTTGGAGCCTGCCAGCGAACGCATGCCGGAGGCCTCTGCACGATTGGTTGGAACACGAAGGATCATCTTGTCCTGGTCGAAGGAGACGACATAGACTTCGAGTGACATGCCAGCGACGGTCTGTTTTTCGATTGCTGTGATATTGCCGACGCCGTGTGCCGGATAAACCACGGATTGGCCAATCTCGAAAACGAGGTCCTGAGTATCACCCTGTGCCTTATTTGCCATGTATTGGTAGCCTTTCTACGCAACAGGAGCCTACGAGCCCCCGTGACACCGAAACAGCAGCACCGGAGGTTTCTTGCAGGCTCCCCAAAAGTTTGACTGTCAATATGTATCAGAAAAACGACTATTTAACAACTGTCATGTGACCGTTGTGGGTTTTCTAGTCGCCTTCGCCAGGCTTCGGGCTGAAATACTTCTCGAGTTTATTGGTCTCCTGCGCGAATTCTTCACGGTCGGCAGGGGGCTCTTTCATCCGGGTAATGTTA
>NZ_JBARZC010000298.1:0-2520 GCF_049649345.1 Henriciella sp.
TGCTGATCCTGATCACGATTACTGCGCTGAACATCGTCACGGGCGTCGTGATGCTCGTAAAAAACAAGACGGGCGACATCGCAATCTTGCGCACGATCGGTGCGACGCGCGGGGCGATCATGCGGACCTTCATCATGATCGGCGCGATACTTGGCCTGGCTGGCGCGGCGATTGGCCTGATTCTCGGCATTACTATTGTGCTCAATATCAGCGCTGTCGAAGCGCTTTTGAATTTTCTCATCCCGGGCCAAGGCGAGATTTTCGATGCCGAGACCTATGGGCTTCAAGGCCTGCCCGCTGAACTCGATTGGGGCGAGGCGCTGTTCACCACCCTCTGGGCGATGAGCATGTCCGTATTGGTAACGATCTGGCCGGCCTGGTCTGCAGCGCGGCTTGATCCGGTCGAAGCCCTGAGGTTCGAGTGATGTCTGCACCAGTGCTCGAGCTGCGCGGCATCGTCCGCGAATACAAAAGCGGTCCGACCGTATTGAAGGTGCTGGACCGGACCGATCTCGTGCTCAATGCTGGCGAACTGGTGGGGCTTGTAGGCCCGTCCGGTTCAGGCAAATCAACGCTTTTGCATACGGCGGGTCTGCTTGAGCGGGCCGAGGGCGGACAAGTCCTGCTCGATGGCGAGGATGTATTGCCGCTTTCTGACGCCGTGCGTACGCGTCTACGCCGCGAAAAGCTCGGCTTTGTCTACCAGTTCCACCATCTGCTGCCGGAGTTCAACGCCCTCGACAATGTCGCCATGCCGCTCATGGTGAATGGTGTGAAACGCAAGCAGGCGCGCGAGACGGCGCTCGACATGCTGGGCGAAATGGGGCTGACCGATCGTGCAAAGCATCAGCCAGGCCAATTGTCCGGTGGTGAACAGCAGCGCGTCGCGATTGCACGTGCGCTCGCGAACGATCCGAAACTTGTCATCGCAGATGAGCCGACCGGCAATCTCGACCCGGCCACAACGGACCGTGTCTTTGCGAGCCTGATCAAGATTGCCCGCAGCGAAGGCGCGGCCGTGCTGGTGGCGACGCACAATATGGCGCTAATCCGTCATATGGACCGGGTGCTGACCCTCGAGGAGGGGAAACTCACAACCTTTACCGGCTGAGTCCCTTCGTTTCTAAGACCATGGCGGGCATGATAGAAAGCAGTCTCAGGAGCTGCCTTTGTCCGATTCGCTTTTTATCCATCTGGCTGTGCGCACGAGCTATTCGCTGCTCGAAAGCATGATCACGCCAAAAAGCCTGAAATCATGGTCTGAAGCGCACTTGGTGCCGGCGGTCGCGATTACCGACAGGAACAATCTGTTTGGCGCGCTGGAACTGTCCGAAACCCTGTCCGGGGCGGGCATTCAGCCAATCATGGCGTGCTGTTTTGATGTCACCGATGGTGCGCATCAGGAATGGATAACGCAGGTCTCGCTGTACGCCCAGGATGAGACCGGATTTGAGCGGCTAATGGCGCTCTCCTCGCTCGCCTATCTGGAGGCCGAAGACGGCGTTCCAAGGTTGAAACGGGAGCATCTTTTCGAGAAGACCGACGGGCTGATCCTGCTCACAGGCGGATCGCGCGGTGAGGCGGCGCAGTATATACTCAAAGGCAAGCAGGCCGAAGCTGAGCAGACCTTGTCTGATTTGGCGGAAGCTTATCCGGGCCGCTGCTATGTCGAGCTGACGCGTCACGGTTTAGCAGACGAAGCCAACAGTGAACCGGGCTTGATCGAGGCGGCCTACAAGCTTGGCCTGCCGCTCGTGGCGACCCATGATGCGCGGTTCATGAAGCCGGATGATGCCAAGGCGCATGATGCGATGATGTGTATCGCTAACGGCGAATATCTCGGCCAAGATGACCGCCAGCGGGTCTCGCCCGACCAGTATCTGAAGTCGTCTGATGAAATGGTTGCGCTGTTTGAAGATATTCCTGAAGCCGTCGCCTCGACTGTCGAGATCGCGAAGCGCTGCGCCATCCGGGCGACCAAGCACAGCCCGATCCTGCCGAATTTCGGGGATGGCTCGCGCTCGGAAATCGAGGAGCTGAAAATCCAGGCCCGCGCCGGCCTCGACAAGCGGCTTGCTGAAGCGCCGAAGCTCTATGCCGAGCGCTCCTCCTATGAAGAGCGGCTGGACTACGAGCTGGGCATCATCGAGGGAATGGGTTTTCCCGGCTACTTCCTGATCGTTGCCGACTTCATCAAATGGGCCAAGGACAATGATATCCCGGTTGGCCCCGGCCGGGGGTCTGGCGCAGGCTCGGTTGTTGCCTGGGTGCTGACGATCACAGACCTCGATCCGCTCCGCTTCGACCTTCTGTTCGAGCGCTTCCTCAACCCCGAACGCGTCTCGATGCCGGACTTCGACATCGACTTCTGCCAGGAGCGGCGGGGCGAGGTTATCCGCTATGTGCGTGACAAGTATGGCGCCGAAAGCGTCGCGGCGATCATCACATTCGGTACATTGCAGGCCAAAGCTGTCGTGCGGGACGTCGGCCGGGTGATGCAGATGCCCTATGGCCAGGTGG
>NZ_JBARZC010000299.1:0-4441 GCF_049649345.1 Henriciella sp.
GCGCGGCAGTGGCAGAAGATGGGCTCCGGGACGATCGAACCTGTTTCTAGCCCTTTTTCTCGAACCGCGCCTTGAACATTTCAGGGTCGAAGATGCGGATGATGCCGGACTGGCTGCCGGTCGCCATCAGTGTGCCATCGTCGGCGAACATGGCGATGCGGCCGTGCACGAAGCCATTGTGAACGCCCTCGATCTGGATATCGCAGCACACCCATTCAGTCTCTACGATCTTGCGGATGCGCAGCGTATTATCGAGCGAGTTCGCGCCCGCCGGCAGGCCAAGCGCATGGCTGGTCGCTGACGGTACGAAATCATTGATGATGGCGAGCATGGCCGACCCGATCGGCTCGCCCGTCTTCGAGCGCCCCCAGAGCACGACATGGCCATCCTCGCTCTTGCCGCCTTCGACCGCCCGGTCGCGGGCATAACGACCACGCGCGACGCGCATGTCGAGATAGTGGTGCAGGTCGACATTCTCCTTGTCGAAGCGCGGCATCGGATCGCAGTCTTCCGGCTTCGGCACGTCCGGCATGGCGAGCCATTGGTGCGAATGCTCCGACTCGCGCTCGCCGACCGCTGCATTGACCGTATAGATCTCACGCTCATTGATGTGGGCGCGCACGCGGGCCTGGGTAATGTTCTTGCCGGCCATCGGCACTTTAACATCGATGTCCATGATGTCCGGCGGATTGGCGAAAGAGAGATATTGCGCCGTCGCCCAGATACAGGGCCGCCCCGTGGTTCGCTCTAGCGCCGTAATGGCGGTCGCGAGGCCAACACCGCCGAACAGGAATTTCTTGCCGGGCGGGCCAACGCAAAGGCGCGGCTCAATCGGCAAATACCAGCGATGGGGATTATGTGTCGACTTGAGGTCGATGAAGGGTGAATCACTCATACCAAGAGAATCTAGTGAATCGTAATGGAACACAAAAAAAGTCCTACAAACACGCCGCTTCAGTCAGCACTCAACCTAAATTCACTTTCGCGACTCTCCAACCGCCCTAAACTCTAGGCTCTTTAACTATCGAAAACACGCATTAGAGTACTCCTCTTGGTCGATTTTTTGGAGATTGCCCGCATGGTATATGAATGGAAGAACGCCCCCATCGGCGCAGTTGCTGCTAACCGAAAATGTACGCTTCACAATAAGAGAACTGGCAAACAAGTGGGGCGAATTGATCAAATAGCTACACATAAGCTGAAGCTCAAAGAAGTTTACGAGATCATTTTTCCTAGGAAGGTTCAATCGCGGAAATTTAGCAGTATTCAAGATGCTCGAGACGAACTCAAATTTCTGGCGGAGACGTCCGATGCTTAGAAATTTTGTTAAAGTGATTTCGATACTGGTACTGGTCAGTGGCTGTGCTTCGTCCGCTCCACTTACGGGTACCGTTTCAAATTCCACCAAGCCTTCACTTGGTGAAATCACAACCGCTGAAATTGGCGAACCTCTGTTCAGGTCGACAACAGCTCGCACGACGAGAGGAGTCGAGTTCTCATCTGGCTTGCAATACAACGCAACCGCCGGGCACGTTTGGGAACTCAAGCCACCTTGGGCTGAAACAACTCAGGGAAAGTTTTGTGGATCAGCTCTACATGTTCAAGGTTTTCTGGGAGGGCCACCGCCGATGGGAGGACCGCAAGTGCAGCGCATGTGCCTTGAGGAGGATTGGTTTCTTGATAATGCGCCAGCTTCAAAGTTTGGTACTGTGACGCTCAACACCCCAGATTTTTTTCAAAGAGAGCTAATCTATACTGGCCAGCAGTCGGGCAACATCAACATACTTTATCGAGAGTTCGCGGGAGACACAATTCGACCCGCTTTCTCTCAAGACCTCACGTTCAATATTGCGACAGACCCTAACTTTGGTGCGCAAGGGGCAAGGATTAAGGTCTACGAAGCAACCAATACCGAAATCCGTTATGAGGTTATACGCCCCTTTTCGGAATAGGAAATTGGCACGGGACATAAAATCAGCGCTCTTTCGGGTCGAGTGCATCCCTCAGACCGTCGCCGATGAAATTCAGGCAGAGCAGCGTCACCGCCATCAGGATCGCAGGCGCCATCAGCAGGTAAGGCTTGTCCTGCATTTCTTTCGCGCCATTGGAGATCAGCACGCCGAGCGACGTCAGCGGCTCGTTCACGCCGAGGCCGAGGAAGGAGAGGAAGCTTTCCGCCATGATCACGACCGGAATGGTCAGCGTCACATAGACCGCGACGGGGCCGACCACGTTGGGCAGGATGTGCCGGCGGATAATCGCCGAGCCTGGCACACCGGCAGCCCGCGCCGCCTCGATGAATTCCTTGCCCTTGATGGCGAGTGTCTGGCCGCGCACGATCCTGCTCATGGTCAGCCACTCGACCGCGCCAATCGCGGCAAAGATCAGCACGATGTTCCGCCCGAACACGGTGAGCAGCAGGATGACGAAGAAGATGAACGGCATGGCATAAAGCACGTCGACAAAGCGCATCATGAGATTGTCCGTGCGCCCACCCACAAAGCCGGCAATCGCGCCCCAGGTTACGCCGATGATCAGCGAGACGATGGTCGCCACAAGCCCGACGGCCATGGAGATGCGAAGGCCCAGCAGGTTGCGCGCGACAAGGTCTCGGCCCTGCTCGTCAGTGCCGAGAAGGTGCCAGTTGTCGAGGGTCGGCGCCAGTTCGGTCTCGCCGGAAATCTGGCTGTAGTCATGCACCCAGAGGATCGGGCCGAGCGTGGCGAGAAACACCATCACGCCGAGCACCCACATTGAGACGACAGCCGCCTTGTTGTTGAACAGCCGCCGCTTGGCATCGTCCCAGAGCGAGCGTCCGCCTGCGACGGCCTGCTCCAGCGGCTCCTTGCGGCGTGTGAGGTCCATTGGATCAGTCATACTTCACCTTCGGATCGAGCAGTGCGTAGAGGATGTCGGCAATCAGATTGAACAGCACGATCAGCGTCGCGTAGATAATCAGCGCGCCCATGACGAGCGTATAGTCCCGGTTGATCGCGCCATCCACGAAATAGGAGCCCATGCCCGGCAGGCCGAAGATACGCTCAATGACCAGCGAGCCGGTCATCACCCGCGCCATGGCCGGGCCGGCATAGGAGACGAGCGGCAGGATGGCGGACGGCAGGACGTGCCGCCGGATGACGGTGCGCTCAGGCAATCCCTTGGCCCGGGCGGTGCGCACATGCGGCGAGCGCATCGTCTCGATGACAGAGGCCCGCATCAGGCGCGAGATGATCGCGATCTGCGGCAGCGCCAGCGTCAGCACGGGCAGCGTCATATTGTAAAAGCTCATGCCGATATTCGGGTATTCGCCGAGCCCGCCAACAGCGAACAGCCCCGCGCCAAGCGCAAAGGTCAGGATCAGAATCGGCCCGGTGACGAAAGTCGGGATGGAAATGCCAGCCATGGCAAAGCCCATCACCGTATAATCGCCCGCCGTATTCTGCCGGAGACCCGCAAACACGCCGAGGCTGGTGCCGACGATCAGCGCGACCAGCATGGAGAGCGAGCCGATGGCGAGGCTGACAGGCAGGCCGTCTGCGATGAGATCGTTCACCGATTTGCCGAGCGTCTTCATCGACGGGCCGAAATCGCCCTGCAGCACGCCGAGGAGATAATCGGTGAACTGTTTCCACAGCGGCTGGTCCATGCCGAACTTGGCGGCGATGGCCGCTTCGGTCGCAGCATTCAGCTTGCGCTCGCCGTCAAACGGGCCGCCGGGCGCCAGGCGCATCATGAAGAAGGCAACGGCGATAATGACGAGAAGCGTGGGGATGGCGAACAGAAGACGCCGGATCACATAGGCCCATGGAATGCGGGACAGGCTTCGCTGAAGGGCTGACACAGTCGGGCTTTTCTCTCTATTCGTTTTAACACAAGCAGACTTCGGGCCTTGGAAGTCCGAAAGAACGTTCCTAGGTTCACAGCGAAGCCCTGCTTGTCAACGATACATGACACCGGAGTAATTGATGGCCGACATCCGCAAAGTAACCGACCATTTTTCGGTCGCGCCACAGATCAGTGAAGATGATGTGGATCAGATCGCGGCGGCGGGTTTCAAGACGATTGTCGCCAACAGGCCGGATGGCGAAGGCGGCGTCGATCAGCCGCGCATGGGATCGATCCGCACCCGCGCCGAAGAAAAAGGCCTGACCTTTGTCGCCTTGCCCTTTTCCGGCGCACCAACGCCTGAGATCATCGAGCGCACCCAATCGATTCTCTCCGAAGCCCCTGCCCCTGTGCTTGCCTATTGCCGCACAGGGACGCGCTCGATCACGGCCTGGGCGCTGACCTATGCCGGCCAGGGCCAGGCAGAGGAAATCGTCGATGCGGCTGCAGGTGCAGGCTATGACCTGTCCGGTCTGCAACGCCTGCTCTAGTCACGAACAAGCGATCGATTGTGAACAGATTAAAGCATGACAAGCGGTGCTAAAGAGTTGAAACT
>NZ_JBARZC010000300.1:0-2176 GCF_049649345.1 Henriciella sp.
CCGTCGCACCAGTCGAGATCAGCCATGATGGCCTGGCGTCCGACCTCGTAGAAGGCAATGTTCTGCGCTGAATGGCGCGCCGCTGTGGCGATCGGAATGCAGCTGAACACACGGTCTGGCGCGAGTACCGCCCAGTCCAGCGCCTGCATCCCGCCCATCGAGCCGCCGATGATGGAAAACAGGCTGTCGATCCCGAGCGCATCAATGAAGGCGATCTGCGCGCGGACCATGTCTGAGATGGTAATCACCGGAAAACGCGTGCCCCATGGCTTGCCGTCTGGCCCATCCGAGGCCGGCCCCGTCGTGCCCATGCAGCCGCCGAGCACGTTGGTCGCGATGACGTGAAACCGGTCTGTATCGATGGGCAGGCCGGGGCCGATCATGCGCGACCACCAGGCCGGCCTGCCAGTCACACTGTTCTCGCTCGCGGCAAACTGGTCGCCGGTCAGCGCGTGGCAGATCAGGATGACGTTGGACTTGTCTGCGTTAAGCTCACCCCAGGTCTCATAGGCAATGCGCACGCCATCAAGCCGCTCTCCGCAATCGAGCGGTAGCGGGTCTTTCAGGGTCAGATGCTGAACATCTGCAACAGATATGCTTCGGTCGGCGGGCATCGCGCCTTGAGGTGTCTGCAGCGCCCTGTGAAGTCAAGCCAAAACGCCGCGTCCGCAGGCTGTCACTTGATTTTCCTTCCGTCTTTGATCACGAGGAAGGCAGATTTAGGAGCAAGATGAATGACCGGGCCAAAGCCGCTTTCAAACATACTTGAAATCACCCCCTATAAGGGCGGGCAGAAACTGGATCACGGCTGGAAGCTGTCCTCCAATGAAAACCCGCTGGGCTGCAGCCCTGCTGCGCGTGCTGCACTGGCGCAGACAGCTGAGCATCTGGAAATGTATCCCGATGGCGGGGCGGTGAAGCTGCGCGATGCCATCGGCAAGAAATACGGCATTGATCCTGACCGGATTGTCTGCGGAGCAGGGTCTGACGAAATCTTTCAGCTGCTCGGCCGCGCCTATCTCTCGCCGGGCGACGAGATCATCCAGTCGCAACACGGCTTTCTCGTCTACAGGCTCGTGGCGCAGCAGTCGGGCGCGAAATGCGTCAGCGCGCCTGAGAACGAACTCAGAGCCGATGTGGACGCGATGCTGGAGCGGGTGACCGACAAGACGAAGATCGTCTTCTTGGCCAATCCGAATAATCCAACCGGCAGCTACATTCCCTATGACGAGGTCAAGCGCCTGCATAACGGCCTGCGCGATGACATCCTGCTTGTCCTCGACGGCGCATATGCCGAATACGTTCAGAAGAATGACTACGCCGCTGGCATGGAACTCGCCGGTGAAGCGCCGAATGTGCTGGTCACACGGACCTTCTCAAAGATCCACGGTCTGGCCGGCCTGCGCATTGGCTGGGCCTACGGGCCTGAAAGCGTGATCGACGCGATCCACCGGGTGCGCGGCCCGTTCAACACGACGTCTGTGGCTCAGGCCGCGGCTATTGGCGCGCTGTCCGACGACATGTTCGTCACCGGCTCGGTCGAACATAACAATTCGGAGTTGGACCGGATGAAGCCAGCATTGGAAGACATGGGTTTCAAGGTCTATCCAAGCGTTGGCAATTTCCTGCTCATCGAGTTCGAGGACCGCGACGGCAAACGCGCGCCGGATGCAGACCAGTTCCTGCGCCAGCGCGGCATCGTCATTCGCGACATGAATGCCTATGGCCTGCCCAATTGCCTGCGCCTCTCCATCGGCACGACCAAGGCGAATGACGAGGTTCTCGAAGCCTTCGACGCCTTCTCGAAAGCGGGCTGAGACGTGACCGCGCCCGTCTTCGACGAGATTGCCATTATCGGCATCGGCCTGATCGGATCGTCCCTGGCGCGCGCGGCGGCGGAAAACGGTGCGGCGTCGAAGATCAGCCTGTTCGATCAGGATGATGCCGTTCGCGCCACAGCCGGCAAACTCGGACTCGGTACGATCCATGACAGCCTGGAAAAGGCCGTCGCCGAAGCAGACTGCGTGGTGATCGCCGTTCCCGTCGGCGCCATCGAAGCGACCACGAAAGCCCTCGCGCCTCATCTCAAGCCCGCGGCCATCCTCAGCGATGTTGGCTCGGTAAAGGAAAGCGCGATGGCGGCGATGCAGGCCCATTGCCCGGCGCATGTCCATCT
>NZ_JBARZC010000301.1:0-1763 GCF_049649345.1 Henriciella sp.
CAACGGCAATCTATTACGACACGCCGATCCACCAGATGCCGGCCTTCGAACAGTTCGCGCCAGCGCGTGGCTTGCCGGAGTGCGAGAAGGCGTCGCGCGAAGTGCTGAGCCTGCCGATGCACCCCTATCTATCGGAAGGACAGGTCCATAAGGTTTGCAACACGCTTCTTGGGGCTTTGCAGCGCTGAAAACGCGCCTTAAGTCAGCCTCATGTCTGAGACGCTGAAAATCCTGGTCGCGCAGCTTAATCCGATTGTCGGAGATATTGACGGCAATCTGGAACTGGCGCGCGAAACGCTAAAGGACGGCGCCGACAAGGGCGCCGATCTCGTCGTCTTCGCCGAGATGTTCCTGCTTGGCTATCCGCCTGAAGACCTCGTTCTGAAACCGAGCGCGGTCGAGGACTGCATGACGGCGGTCAAGACACTGGCGGTAGAGAGCAAGGATTTGCCGGCTTTCGCGATCGGATCGCCCTGGGCAGAAGCGGGCGCGCTCTACAACTCGGTGGTCTATTGCGCGCGCGGCGCTGTGAAGGCGCGGTATGACAAGCAGGAATTGCCGAACTATGGCGTCTTCGACGAACAACGCCTTTTCACCAAGGGCCAGTCGCCGGCGGTGATCATAGATGTGAAGGGCGTGAAGATTGGCCTCGCGATCTGTGAGGATGTCTGGTTCGAGCGCGTGCCACGCGCGGCGCATGCGGCGGGGGCTGAACTCCTCCTCATTCCAAACGGGTCCCCCTGGCGGCGAAGCATTCATGCAGAGCGGGCTGAGGCCTTCGACAAATGGGCACCGCTCGGCATGCCCTATCTTTTCGTCAATCAGGTCGGCGGGCAGGATGAGCTGGTTTTCGATGGGGCGTCCTATGCCACCAATTCAACCCACGCTGAGCGCTGCGGCCTTGTTGGCCAGTTCCAGACGGGGACGGAGCTTGTCGAATTCGATCTCGAAACACGCAGGCTGATCCTGAAGGATGATGGCTGCCGGCTCGATCATGATGGGTGGCATATGGAGTATCGCGCGGCGATGCTGGCGCTCGGCGATTATGTCAACAAGAACAAGTTTCCGGGTGTCGTGCTCGGTATGTCGGGCGGGATCGACAGCGCGCTAACGGCCGCGATCGCGGTCGATGCGCTGGGCGCGGATCGCGTCTGGTGTGTCATGCTGCCGTCGAAATATACATCGTCTGACAGTCTGGAAGACGCCAAGGCCTGCGCCAATGCGCTCGGCGCGCGCTATGACATCATCAACATTGCCCCGGGTGTCGGCGCAATGGATGAAATGCTGGGCGAGCAGTTTGCTGAAACGCAGAGGGACACCACCGAAGAGAATATCCAGTCGCGCCTGCGGGCCGTGACGCTCATGGCACTTTCCAACAAGTTCGGCCATATGGTCGTCACGACGGGTAACAAGTCTGAGATGGCCGTAGGTTATGCGACGCTCTATGGCGACATGTGCGGCGGCTACAATGCGCTGAAGGACTTCTACAAGACTGAAGTCTTCGAGCTCTGCAAATGGCGTAATCTCAACCACCCGTCTGGCGCGCTTGGCCCGAAAGGTGAGGTGATCCCGGAGCGGATCATCACCAAGCCGCCCTCGGCCGAATTGCGCGAAGACCAGAAGGATGAGGATTCGCTACCACCTTATGACGACCTCGACGATATCCTGCGCGGGCTTGTCGATGAGGAAGAAGACATTCGCGATATCATGGCGCGCGGCCATGAAGAGGCGACTGTAAAGCGGATCGAGCATCTCTTGTATCT
>NZ_JBARZC010000302.1:0-4067 GCF_049649345.1 Henriciella sp.
AGGCAACGCTGAACGGCTTGGCATCAGAGGCATATTGCTCAATGTGCTGAGCAATATCGACTTCATAGCCAAACCTGTTGCGAAGCCCGGTTGCTGCATCGGTCTCGGCAATCTTGAGGGCAACTTCCTTCGCCTTCAGCGCGTCGCTGAGGCGGTGTTGCAGCTCTGTCGACCTGCGGTCCGCATATTCGAGCAGGCTGGGCATCAGGCCGCAATCTGCCTGTCCGGACGCCCCGACCTGGATTGAATCGATGATGATGCCGAGCAGCCCGGTCGTGCCGTCGGGGAAGTAGAGCGGGACTTTCTTGGTCAGCGCGAATGTATTTTCCCCGATCTGTTCTTCATTCAGGCTTTCTTCGCCCGCGAAAACCTTGTCGTCCTCACGCCAGAATTCCTCCACCTGGGCCTGATCGAAGACGGCCCTATCATCGTAACCGACGAATTCTTCGCGCCCCAGAAGCTGGCTGAAAGCCTTGTTGCCGTAGACCCAGCGGTGCTGGCTGTCTTTTGCAAAGATCGCATAGGGCAGCGCATCGAGCATCCAGGCTATATCGCCGACCGGCTGCTTCATGACGCGCTGACGCTGTTGCGATTGAACTGGCTGACATTCAGCTCAAGCTGGCGTGTCACCATTCGGCTCATCTTCTGCAGCATGGCCAGCTCCGCGTCGCTAAAGCTTCGCGGCTCGAAGTCCATAAGACAAAGCGTTCCGACATCATGCCCCTCAACGCGAAGGATCACACCGGCGTAAAAGCGGATAAAGGGCTTGTCGGTGACGAGCGGATTGTTCTTGAAGTGTGCATCGGCACGCAGATCCTCGACAACGAGGCTGTCGGACTTGTTGACCAGCGTTGAACAGAAGGCGACATCCCGATCAGCTTCGCAGATATCAAGGCCCGTGCGCGATTTGATCCAGACCCGCGTCTCGTCAATGATCGTGACCAGCGCGATCGGTACCCGGAATTGGCGTGAGGCGGCCTGGGTAATCGAGTCGAACCGCTCTTCCGGCGGCGTATCCATGAGTTGCATCCGGAGGACGCAACGAATGCGCGCTGCTTCTCTTTGGGCTTGCCGAATTCTAGGCATGTCTAGTCTGCCCCGTCCTGTTATCTACCACCCCTTTGTTCTCCAGATAATAGAAACTCGTAAATTCCCGGTTGCAGATTGTCCCGAAATTTGCCGAGCCGCGCTCTGCCTGAAAGGCCCTGCCTCGCCAGACGGCACAGGCTTGCTGGTCAAGAAGATGGCCGTGTACATCCGTACTTTCCCGCATTGCGAGCGACGGGCGGGGGATTTCTAATCTGCGTCCATGAGCAAAAAAGGACGCGGCATGGATGGATGTCTGCCCCCGCAAGACAAGTTCAGTGCTCCAGACGAGACCGCCGGCCTGACGGGCACCTTCAGGCGTAGCGTCCAGGATTTTCTCACCGAAGAATTGACCGAGGACCTGCGCGAGGCGGGGCGCTCGACGACCGGGCTCAAGTCTGATCCGGCGGCATGCAAGACCTGGCGAAAAATCCTCTACGAAAAAGGCTGGCTCGCGCCGGCCTGGCCGGCCGAGCATGGCGGTCCTGGCTGGAGCACAGAGCAACGGCTCTATTTCGAGACGGCCTGCGCCGACAATGACGCGCCCGTTCTCATGTCGTCCGGTGTACGCACCATCGGGCCGCTCATCATGGCGATGGGGTCCGATGCGCAGAAGGCTTACTACCTGCCCCGCATCCTCACCGGCGAGCATGAATGGTGTCAGGGCTTTTCCGAGCCTCAGGCCGGCTCTGATCTGACGGCGCTGGCGCTCAAAGCTGAACTCGACGGAGACGAGTTTGTGCTGAACGGCACAAAGCTCTGGACGAGCTTTGCCGACACTGCGACGCACATGTTCCTCCTCGCAAGAAGCGATAAGGCCTCTTCGGGCCGCGACGGCATCACCTTCCTGCTCGTCGACCTCTCGCTTCCCGGCATCGAGATCAGGCCAATCCACTGTATCGATGGCACCGAGGAGTTGAGCGAAATCTTCTTCGACCATGTACGCACACCTGCGGCCGACCGGATCGGCGAGGTGGATCAGGGTTGGGCAGCGGCGCGCAAGCTGATGGAAATCGCCCGGTCCAATAATACGACTACCGGCACGCTTCGCGCCTCCTGGCGCGCCGCGAAACGCCACATCGATGCCTTGGACCGCGCGCCGCCAGAACTGCTGATGCGGCTTGCCCGATATGAAAGCGAGATCGATACATTCGAGGCGCTGGAGGCGCGTCTGGCCGCGGGCGACTGTCACCTGTCATCAGGCGGCCGGTCTTCACTGATGAAACTGCGCGCTACAGAGCTCCGCCAGAAAATCACTGAACTCGGTATCGACGCGCGCCCCCACACCCCCGTCGCCCTAGCGCAGTATCTTTCGACCAGAGCTGCGACCATCTACTCCGGCACGAGCGAGATCCATCGCAATGGCCTTGCCCGCGCGATCGGCTGTCCCTGACGAGACTTCTGCGGCGCGTGTCGCCTTGTTTGCAAACCTGCCTCGTCGCGGTCTTAAAGAGGCTTGTCCTCATCGTCGACCAGGATGCGCGCAGCGTCTCCCTGCGGATCATCGAACTGGCCGCTTCTGACCGCCCAGATAAAGGCGGCCAGCCCTGCCAGACCGAGCAGGAGGGCAACAGGTATGAGGAAGGCCAGCATTTCCATGGCGGTAGTCTACCGGCCAGGCCGCAGGGCATTCAAGGTCACGATGAGAGACGAGGCCGACATCGCAATGGCGGCGACCAGCGGGGTGGCGAAACCGGCAACGGCAATCGGCACAGCGATCGCATTGTAGCTCGCCGCCAGCGCGAAGTTCTGCAGCATTCTGTGCTTTGCGCCTCGCGCGGAATCGAGAATGCCCTCGATCGCTTCAAGGCCTTCGCCGGTATAGACCGCATCGCTGGCCGACTGACTGAGATCCATCGCGCCGCCGGGCGCCAGCGATGCATGTGCAAGAGACAGCGAGGCCGCATCGTTGAGGCCGTCGCCGATCATCAGCACTTTATGACCCTCGGCGCGAAGCGCCTCCAGCCGCGCAACCTTGTCGGACGGGCTCGCACCTGAGCGCCAGTCGCCGATGCCGAGCCTCCAGGCGATATCGGCGACCGCGCCTTCACTGTCGCCAGAGAGAATTTCCAGGCTCGCGCCGCGCTTCTGGAGCGCCGCGGCGAGTTTGCCTGCACCCGGGCGGAGCGCATCCTCGAACTCGAATTTCTGCGCGTCGCCATCCCCTTCGGAATACCAGAGATGAAGCCTGCTCGTCGCAATCTGCGTATTGGCGCCCACCCATTCGGCCGAGCCGAGGCGGCACGGCACACCGTCAATCTCAGCCTCCAGGCCGAGCCCCGGATGTTCCTTCACGGCGCTGGCGACATGGCCCGGCCCTGCAGCCGCCACGATGGCGCGCGAGAGGGGGTGGCGCGACGCTCTTGCCAGTCGGGCAGCGCGCGCAACCATATCCTCGTCGCCGTCCGCCCTGACAAGCTGAGGCACGCCCAGTGTCAGCGTCCCGGTCTTGTCGAAGACCAGGTGATCGCATTCGGCAATCCGCTCCAGCGCGTCGCCCGATTTGAGGAAGACGCCGCGCCGGAACAGCCGCTCCGAGGTCACGACCTGGACCACGGGTGCGGCCAGCGCCAGGGCGCACGGGCAGGTGATGATCAGCGTCGAGACAGCGACCATAAGGGCTTCGCGCACCCCTGCCCCGGCAATCATCCAGCCAATGAAGGTAAGCGCCGCCGTCGTATGGACGAGCGGGACGTAAAGCGAGACCGCCTTGTCCGCGATCCGGCGGTAGGCTGAGCGGCGCTGTTCACCGGCGTCCAGCATGCGGGCGATGTCGGAGAGGAGCGAGCTTTCCGCGCTGCCCAACGCGCGCCCGCGCAGGGGCTGGGCCAGATTTACGGCGCCAGCATAGAGGCGCACGCCGGGCGCAACGGCCTGCGGCAGGCTTTCGCCGGTCACCATGCTCTCATCGGCCTCGCTGACACCGTCAATGATATCGAGATCGACCAGCACGCGCTCTCCGGGGGCGACGAGTATGATGT
>NZ_JBARZC010000303.1:0-2042 GCF_049649345.1 Henriciella sp.
GCCACCGCGATGGCGTAAAGCCATATGAGACGCCCCGCCAGCATCTTGCCCATTGGGGCCGGGCCTGGGGCAGCGCCGCCGACGCCCAGGCCATCGCGGCTGGCATGGGGCTGGAACGGCCGATCGACGTGCCAGGCCGCTTGCTCTCGGCTGGTCAGCGCAGACGCACCGCGATTGGCCGGCTGAAGCTGGTCGACCGGGCCATCTGGCTCCTGGACGAACCGTTCACCGCCCTCGATGCCGATGGCCGGACAATCGTGACACGCATGATCGAACATCACTGCCAGTCCGGCGGCGGCGTTATCGCGGCCCTGCATGGCGACGCACCATTCGCGGCGAGCCGGGAGGTGGTGCTTTGACTGCTCCCTCCCCCATCCTCGCGGCTTTTCGGCAAGCCATCAGCGAAGCCTGGGCGAATGGGGCCGGCGCGCTCCTCCCCATCGGCTTCTTTGCAGGCGCGGCGATGCTCGTGCCCTTCACGATCGGGTCTGATGCAGACCAGCTCGCCGACATCGGGACAGGCGTGCTCTGGGTCGCTCTCGCCCTTGCTTCGCTCGTCTCCATGGAGCGGCTCTTCCAGGCTGACTTTGAAGACGGCACGCTTGAGCTCTGGGCGCAGGATGAAACGCCGCTTTTCCTGATTGCAGGGGCCAAGATCCTTGCGCACTGGCTGGTCTCCGGCCTGCCGCTTGTGCTGCTCACACCGCTGATCGGCATCACGCTTCAGGTGCCCGGCGACCAGCTTGTCTCCGCCATGCTTGCCTATGGGCTTGGTGGTCTTGCCTTCTTCCTGTGGGGCGGCGTGGCCGGCGCATTGGCTGCCAGCGTTCCGCGCGGCGGCCTGCTGATCGCCCTGCTCGCTCTGCCCCTTTTCATTCCGACTGCCATTTTCGGTTCGCTGTCAGTTCAGAGTGGGCTTGAAGGCCCAAATATTATTTTCCTTGCTGCATCGACACTTTTCGCGCTGGCCATTGCGCCTGTAGGTGCTTCTGCGGCGTTGCGCTTGGCCGTCGACTGAGCGGGAGTTATGTGAGGGATAATGATTTCAGCATTCGCAAATCCACACCGTTTCATGACGCTGTCGCGCTGGCTGGCGCCGGTCTGCCTTGCGCTCGGCCTGGTGCTGATCGCCTACAGCGTCTGGCAAGGCCTCTGGATGGTGCCGCCGGATGATTATCAGGGCGGCGATATCATGCGCGCCATGTTCATCCATGTTCCGTCTGCGTGGCTCGCCATGGGAAGCTATATGAGCCTCGCCATTGCGAGTTTCGTCTGGTTCATCTGGCGTCATGAGCTGGCTGACATGGCCGCCAAATCCATTGCGCCGATCGGGGCTGGCTATACCGCGATGTGCCTTGCGACGGGATCGATCTGGGGCAAGCCGACCTGGGGCACCTGGTGGCTCTGGGATGATGCGCGGATGATGTCGGTGCTGGTCATGTTCTTCCTGTTCCTCGGCTATATGGCGCTGCGCGCCGCCATGGAGACCCGACAGAAAGCGGCTCGCGCGGGGGCCATCCTCGCCATGATCGGGGCGGTCAATGTGCCGCTGATCAAATTCTCGGTCGATATCTGGTCCTCGATCCACCAAGGGCCGAGCGTGCTGCGCATGGACGGGCCAGCCATGCCGGCCGTCTATCTCACGCCGCTTCTGATCGGGGCGCTTGGCCATCTGATCTTTTTCTCTGCGCTCACCATGATGCTGATGCGAGCTGAAGTCTGGCAGCGTCGCAGCGATGTGCTGATTGCCCGCAAGCTCGCCGCGAACTAGGGACGGATCATGCTTCCAGCTTTTGACGACAATGCCGCTTTCATCTGGGTGATCTATGCGATCGGACTTTCTGTCCCTGCCCTGCTGCTCGGCTATGCGGCGTTGAGAGCGAACCGGGCGAAACGCAAGCTTGAGCGGTTGCAGGCCGAGACATCCAGATGAAGCGCTGGCAGGCCATTCTTCCGCTTGCCGTTCTTGTCGGCCTCGGGACGCTCGGCGCGGTCCAGCTGATGCGGCCCAAGGATGACAGTTTCACAGCAAAGGCCGACCG
>NZ_JBARZC010000304.1:0-5455 GCF_049649345.1 Henriciella sp.
GGCCAATGCACCCAATAAGCGTATTACAGTTTTGTAGGGTTTTCATGCCGCGAGTTTGCCCGGGCCCGCTTCTCACCTTCTGCCTTGATCTACCGGCCCTCTGGCGTCTACACCGCCAGACAATCAATCCATCCCCCAGACAAGCGAGCGTCAGTCCATGGCCGGTCCGCAATACGTGTTCAACATGCAGGGTCTTACAAAGGCCTATCCAGGCGGCAAGAAAGTCTTCGAGAACATCCACCTGTCCTTCCTGCCCGACGCCAAGATCGGTGTCGTCGGCGTCAACGGGTCGGGTAAGTCCACCTTGCTGCGCATCATGGCCGGTGAGGACAAGGAGTTTAACGGCGAAGCAAATGCCGCGCCGGGCACGAAGGTCGGCTACCTGCCGCAGGAACCGAAACTTGACCCGTCGATGACCGTGTTCGAGAATATTGCGAGCCAGTGCCCCGAAAAGCTCCTGGTCGATCAGTTCAACGAGATCTCGATGAAGCTCGGCGAGGAGTATACCGACGAGCTGATGGAAGAGATGACCGCCCTGCAGGAGCAGGTCGACAGCGCTGACGCATGGGACATCGATTCCAAGATCGACATGGCCATGGTCGCGCTCGGCTGCCCGGAAGGGGATGCGAACGTCGAGAAACTCTCGGGCGGTGAAATCCGCCGTGTGGCGATCTGCCAGCTGCTTCTGTCCAAGCCTGACATGATCCTGATGGACGAACCGACAAACCATCTCGACGCCGAGACAGTGGCCTGGCTGCAAAATTATCTTATCAACTTCCCGGGCTGCGTCATCCTCGTGACTCACGACCGCTATTTTCTCGACGAGATCACTGACTGGATCCTCGAACTCGATCGCGGCCGCGGCATCCCCTACAAGGGCAACTATTCCGACTGGGTCGAGCAGAAGGCCAAGCGGATGGAGCAGGAAGCGCGCGAAGATGCTGGCAAGAAGCGCACGCTGGCAAAAGAACTCGAATGGGTTCGCGCCGGCGCGAAAGCTCGCCAGACCAAATCCAAAGCGCGTATCCAGTCCTATGAAGAGCGCGCCGCCGAGGCAGA
This sequence comes from Henriciella sp., assembly GCF_049649345.1. GTDB lineage: Bacteria > Pseudomonadota > Alphaproteobacteria > Caulobacterales > Hyphomonadaceae > Henriciella. Next base: position 1,060 of record NZ_JBARZC010000304.1, read on the forward strand.
ACGCGAGACCGTCTCGCATGCCCAGATCCGCATTCCACCGGGCCCCCGCCTTGGCAATATCGTTATCGAGGCAGAAGACCTTCGCAAGGCGTTTGGCAACAACCTTCTGATCGACGATCTGTCCTTCAATCTGCCGCCAGGCGGCATTGTTGGGGTGATCGGTCCGAACGGCGCGGGTAAATCGACGCTGTTCAAGATGATCCTTGGGCTGGAGGAGCCGGACTCCGGCTCGATCCGTGTCGGCGACACCGTAAAGCTCGGCTATGTCGACCAGAGCCGTGACAAGCTCGACGACAAGAAAAATGTCTGGGAAGAGATTTCGGACGGGCTCGACGTCATCAATCTGGGCGGCGTCGAAGTCAGCTCGCGTGCCTATACCGGCGCGTTCAACTTCAAGGGGTCTGACCAGCAGAAGAAAGTCGGCCTCCTGTCGGGCGGTGAGCGCAACCGCGTCCACCTCGCCAAAATGCTTCGTCAGGGGTCAAACTGTCTCCTCCTCGATGAGCCGACCAACGATCTCGACGTCGAAACCCTTCAGGCGCTCGAAGAAGGCCTTGATGGCTTTCCTGGCTCCGTCGTGGTGATCTCGCACGATCGCTGGTTCCTTGACCGTATGGCGACGCATATCCTCGCCTTCGAAGGCGATAGCCATGTCGAATGGTTTGAGGGCGATTTCTCATCCTATCTGGAAGACAAGAAGCGCCGCCTCGGCCCGGATGCTGTCGAGCCGAAGAAGCTCAAATTCAAGAAATTTGCCCGCAGCTAGGCGCCCTGACTGGATGCGCGGTGCAGTCGTTCTAGAACTGTCAGTATGATGACGTCTTCTATGTCTGCCCGCCGCGCCTTCCTGACTTCAGCCATTTTTCTTGCCCTGCTCGCAGGACTGGCGCTTCTCGTCCTCAATACGGAGGCCGTCTCCGGCTTTGACCAGCTTGCCATTGACGGCGTCATGGCCTCGCGCAACGCGGCGAATGACTGGATCGTGGTTCTGGTCACCCTGCTTGGCGATGGCACGGCGCTGACGCTGATTGGCGTCGGTATCGTTCTGGCGCTGGCCTTGCGTGCGGCCTGGTGGCCTGCGGCGGGCTGCGCTGCCGTGTTCCTGTCGACCCCCTTTATCGTCAAGGCGATCAAGCTGCTCGTCGGGCGCGAGCGGCCCGTCGCCGATCTCTATACTGGTGTAGAGAGCTTCAGCTTCCCGTCCGGCCATATGACCAATTCGATGGTCATCTATGGCGCGCTTGCCATGCTGGCCGCGCGCGCCTTCAGTGGCGCAGGGCGCGCGGTTGCCCTCGCGGGGCTGACCGCTCTGATCGTCTCGATTGGCGCTTCACGGGTCTATCTCGGCGCGCACTGGCCGAGCGATGTGGTTGCCGCCATCCTGCTCGCCTCTGCCATGCTGTCGATTATCTGGTGGACGTTTTCAAAGGAACCGCCGGCCACCGAATTCTTTCGCGCTGTCCTTCTTGTCATGGTGTTCACGGCGGCTGTCTGGGGCGTTTATGGTTTTCTCACGCTCGAAGTCGCGCTCGACAGGTATGCCCTTGATGTTACCCCGGAAGGCACGATCGAACTTGAACCGGAATGATCAGTGGTTTTCTATGCAGTCTCCGCTGCCAGGTGAGCATGGTTCGCGGCGGCGAATCTCGCAATCCTGCCTACTCAGAGTAGATTTTGAACAAACCATGATTTCATCGAAGGCCAGCAATGTCGTCTGATTCCAATCTGCCCGGGAAAAACGCGTCACCGCCCCCACCTCCGCCTGGCGGGACGGCGCAGCCCTATGCGCCGGCTGACGAGTTCTACGAGAATATCGTCGCGCTTCTGCGCAACATGCTCGGCGTGGAGTCGGCCACAATATCGGTGACGGACGGCCAGCAAAGATGGCTCAAAGTCTCCTCGGGGCTCGATTCCGAGGACATTTACAGCGATGTGCAATTCTATGCGGGCGTGCCGATCCTGTCGGTCGATAACCAGATTGTCGGCACGCTGTCGGCCCTCGATTCCAGAGAGCTGACGCTTGCGCCAGGGCAGATACAGGCGCTCGACGATATCAGCCGTGTGGTCACCGATTTCTATGAGCTGCGCCAGCTTGCGGCCAATGATGGCCTGACGGGCCTGCTGACACGGCGCGCTTTCGAGAGCGAGGCCACCCGCGTGGCGCAGCTCAGCGCGCGCCATCGGCATCATCTTCACATCATCTGTTTCGATGTCGACCACTTCAAATCGATCAACGACACTCATGGGCATGCCGCAGGCGACAAGGTCCTCAAGGCCATTTCGAAAGCCTGCAGAGCTCATTTGAGGCAGAGCGATATTTTCGGCCGGCTTGGCGGCGAGGAATTTGGCATTCTCCTGCCTGAGACTGACGAGGAGGGCGCCATCCTTGTCGCCGAGAAGCTGCGCGTCGCCATCGGGGCGTTGCGGTTCGACTTCGCTGGCACGACGATTGGCGTGACTGCAAGCTTCGGTATCGCGACGCAGCGAGACCGCCAGTACGACCTTCCAACCCTGCTCAGCCGGGCCGATTCAGCGATGTATGAAGCCAAACAGACCGGCCGCAACCGCTGCATAAACTGGGGCGAAACCGATCGGGTCGAGCGGATTGTCCGCCGCCGTGTCCTCAAGGCCGGGCAGATTACCTTCACCGGCTCGCACGCTTCGATTGACTGCACGGTCCGATCGCTCGGCCAGGAAGGGGCAGGCCTGGATCTGGTCACGACGTCCAACGTCCCCGATGAGTTCAGGCTGGTGATCCGGTCGGAAGACCTGCGGGTCGCCTGCCGCGTGCTGACACGCACGCGGACCCATCTGGAAGTCGAGTTTCGCTAGCGCGCCCTGGCTGCTCAGCCACCCCGCCTGAACGGCGACTTCACAATGATGCGCTTTTCCCCTTCAGCCTCTTTGTCGGGCGCGCCGGCAAGTTCGGGCCGAGTGCTTTGCGGGCTGAACGTGTCGCTCGTCTCGTCCAGGGCAATGCGGCTCGAAGGGCTCGTTGCGGCGACTTCATCAGACGGGACGATCTGGAAGCCGAGAAAGCCAAGCAGAAAGTAGAAGCCAACCCCTGTCAGCACGGCCGTGATCAGCGTGCGCACGATGAAGCGCATGATTGCGCCCTTGATCGTCCAGGCGAGCATGGCCGCCCCGCCGCCGCCTGCGAGACCTGCGCCAGAGGCCACAGCTGCGAGATCGAACAACTCATTGAACCAGTCCATTGCGCACTCCTTTGCCTGCAATCGGAAGATGTTCCGGTGGCGAAACTATAGGCAGGAATAAGGGGCAAGTGCCAGAGACGGTTTCGTCAGTCGTTATTCAGGACGAGCCGAACACCGCCAACAATGACGCCGTCGCCCGTGCTCTCAAGGCCAAGCTTGTCGGCCCGTTCAAGCGCTTTCATCGCATTGCGGACCGTGATGCAGAAGCCTTCGAGTTTGACCGTATCGCCGCGCTGAAAGTTCAGCGCCTCGTTGTCTTCCAATGTGATCCGCGTGATGTCCGGATGCGTGACGGCCGGTACGCCGAGAGCGGCGGCCCAGCGCGAGGCAAGCGTATTCGGATCAGGACTTTCCAGGATGGACCCCGTTAGCTCGCCCTCGATCGCATGCTTCTGCCAGTTCGGCCCGCCCCAGCGCCAGCTGCCCCAGGGCCGTGTCTCATCGATGGAGATGATAGCGGCGCCGACATCGGCCGGATGGATGTGACTGGCGGAGATATCATCGAGATCGATATTCCAGACGCGGCGAATGCCGGCGCCGTCCAGGCGCTTGCGGGCGGCGTCTATATCGTCCGTCTCGAAGATCACCATATAGCCGCCCGGCCCGCCATTGCGCTTCAGGAAGCGCTGCACCGGCGCATCGTCCTTTACAGGCCAGATGACTTCAAGAAACTGTTCGCCAATGGCGAAGACGGCATTCTCCAGACCGAACTCAGCGACGCCGGGATCTGCGTAGGGTTTTCCAAGATTGAGAACCGCCTTCAACTGATCGGCGGCCTCGGCGGTTTCTGCAGCTATGACAAGCTGTCTCAGGCGTAGTCTCATGCGGCGTGACTAGCATAAAAAAGGACCTGCAGGTCAAATCTGCGTTAATGCCGGTGCGTTTTTGGTCGCCCCATGGACAAGAGGCCGCTTCAGGGCGCAGACTCCGTTACACACACAGAAGAGAGGAGCCACAGGAATGAAACAGATCTGGATCGCGCCTGTCCTTGCCACGGTTTTGCTGGCGGCAGGCTGCAACAATGTGCAGGAGACGAGCGAAGTGCCGCCGAAGGAGACGGCCACGGACGCCGGCGAGGCGATGCCGGTGACAAGTGAGCGCGCCGAACTGATCGGCAAGGGCGAGACAATCGCGCAGACGCTGTGTGCCACCTGTCATGCGGTCGAAGAGACAGGCGAGAG
>NZ_JBARZC010000305.1:0-1729 GCF_049649345.1 Henriciella sp.
GGCCGCCATCAGGGCCTCATGGCTGCCCTCTTCGACGAGTTTGCCATCCTCCAGAACGATGATCCTGTCTGCCGCTCGCACGGTTGAGAGTCTGTGAGCGATGATCAGCGTCGTGCGGTCCTTTGAGAACTCACTGAGCGCCGCTTGAACCTTGGCTTCGCTTTCTGCATCAAGCGCCGAAGTCGCTTCATCCAGAAGCAGGATGGGCGCTTGCCGCAGGATGGCGCGCGCGAGAGCAATCCGCTGGCGTTGCCCGCCCGACAGGCTCCGTCCCATTTCACCAACCGGTGCATCATATCCGCCCGGCAGTGAAAGGATGAAGTCATGCGCATTGGCCGCCTTGGCTGCTTCTTTTATTTCTTCCCGTTTTGCCCCGATCCTGCCGAGCGCGATGTTGGCCGCAATGGTGTCATCGAACAGAAGCGCTTCCTGAGCGACCAGCGCAGTGGATCGTCTGAGGCTGGCCCCTGAAAAGCCTCGAATGTCGTTGCCATCCAGCGCTACAGCCCCGGACAGGGGGTCATAGAGCCTGAGTAACAGGTTAAATATGGTGGACTTTCCTGCTCCGGAAGGGCCGACAATGGCGACGCTCTCGCCCGGATTGACGGAGAAACTCAAGCCTTTGAGGGCCGGTGATCCGTCCGGATAAACAAAATGGACATCGCGAAACTCAATACCGCCATGCGCGTCCTTGAGATTGATCGCGCCGGCCCGGTCGGTGACGATGGGATCGGCATCGAGAATTTCGAAGACCCGATCCGCTGCTGCGCCGCCTTCCTGTGCCACCGCGTTGAGTGTGCCAAGCGCGCGAAGCTCAGGGGCAGCGACTGCCACAGCGCCAATCACACCGACAAAGTTGCCGAGCGACGTATCACCTTGCGCAATGCGCCAGGCCGTCAGCCCAAGAATGCCGACCAGCGCCAGCCCGCCCGTAATCTCCAGGATCGGATCGACAGCCGCCTTGTCGGTCAGCACTTTAAGGAAAAGCCGCGAGCGCTCGACGAAGCCCTTCTTCGCCCTCGCTTTCTGATATCCTTCCAGCCCATACGCCTTCACCACGCGGGCAGACTGAAAGCTCTCGGACAAGAGCGATGTCACTTCGCCGATCTGGTTCTGTGCCTGCTTGGAGCGCTTGCGCACGCGGTTGCCGAGGCCAATCACAGGCCCGAAAGCGATGGGATAGACCAGCAGCAGGACGAGCGTCAGCATCCAGTCCATGATCAGCATGGTGATCAGAACGCCGATGACGGTCAGCACGCCCTTGGTCAGATTGTTTGCAAGACGCAATCCTGCATCGCGTAAGGCGTTGACGTCATTTATAAATCTAGAGACAAAGCCGCCGGATTTGTCGCCTGACAACCGTGCGAAGTCACCGTCCGTCAGCGCTTCAAACTGATCGGCCTGTATATCCACAATCGCGCGCTGCACACCGGTATTATTGGCGAGCGTCATGCCATACAGCGATAGTGAACGCACCGCCGCGGCAAAGCCGATAATCCCGATGAGCCACCAAAGCCCGGAGGGCACACTGACCTGCTCCGGCCCCGCAAGCTGCTCAAGGCCTTCCACGACGAGCTTCAACAAATAGCCGTAAGAGGCGGCAGCAATAGAGGTGATGGCCGCGCACACCGTGCCGATCACAAACCATTTCCAGTGCGAGGCAAAGCGCTCACGAATCAGCCGGAAAAGGCTGCGGGTGCGCGGCGCCGGCACGGCTGGTGTCTCAGAC
>NZ_JBARZC010000306.1:0-2796 GCF_049649345.1 Henriciella sp.
GTGTACGGATCATCGGCATTGACGTGCCTGGCTTCGGGATACCGACGCATGCCGAGGCAAAGGATGTCCTGGCTGGCGCCATGCTGAATTACGCCAGGCTTGAAGCCGAGCAGGGCGCCGTCCAGCGCGCGCCAAGCGACAAGGCCGACCTGCCAAAGATTACCCTGCTGGGCGAGATGTTCCCGGCCGACCCGATCGGGATCAGCCAGATCCTCAAGCCAATGGATCTTGCCGCTGGCGCTGTCGTGCCGACGCGCGAATGGCGCGAGCTTTACACCGCGCTCGACTGCGCTGCCGTCGCCGCGATCCATCCCCATTACACCGCGTCTGTCCGCGAATTCCAGGCCGCTGGCCGGCCGGTCGTCGGCTCTGCGCCCGTTGGCTCAGAAGGAACCGCCGCCTGGATCGAGCAGATTGGCGAGGCCTGCGGGATTTCGAGAGACAAGATCGATCTGGCCAAGAATAACTCGGTCGGCGCGATCAAGGCGGCGCTTGCCGCGATGCCGATCAAGGGCCGGATTACGCTGTCGGGCTATGAAGGCTCGGAGCTTCTGGTCGCGCGTCTCCTCTGCGAGAGCGGCGCCGATGTCCGCTATGTCGGCACGGCCTGTCCGAAAACGAAATGGTCAGAGGCCGACCGCGACTGGCTGGAAGCCCGCGGCGTCGAAGTGCGCTTCCGCGCATCGCTGGAAACCGACCTTGCAGCGCTTGAAGCCTTCGACCCGGATCTTGCCATCGGCACGACGCCTGTCGTCCAGAAGGCCAAGGAGAAGGCGACCCCTGCGCTCTACTTCACCAATCTCATCTCCGCGCGTCCGATCATGGGTGTGGCAGGCGCTGGCTCGCTGGCCCAGGTCGTCAATGCGGCCATGGCCGGCAAGGACCGGTTCGAGACAATGAAGGCCTTCTTCGAAGGGGTCGGCGAAGGCGACACGGCCGGTGTCTGGGAAGGCAAGCCCAACATCAATGAAGGCTTCCGCGCCAAGCAGGAACGCAAGCTGGCGCTCGCCGCCAAGCGCGCCGCAGACATAAAGGAGCCGGTCGGATGCTGATCCAGGATCATGACCGCGCGGGCGGATATTGGGGCGCTGTTTACGCGTTCACCGCAATCAAGGGCCTCCAGGTCGTGATTGACGGTCCGGTCGGCTGCGAGAATTTGCCAGTGACTTCGGTGCTTCACTATACCGATGCGCTGCCGCCGCATGAGCTACCGATCGTTGTGACCGGGCTTGGCGAGGAAGAGCTTGGCTCGACAGGGACCGAAGAGGCCATGAAGCGGGCCCGCGCTGCGCTCGACCCGGCGCTTCCAGCGGTTGTCGTCACTGGCTCGATTGCCGAAATGATTGGCGGCGGCGTGACGCCGGAAGGCTCAAACGTCAAACGCTTCCTGCCGCGCACGATCGATGAAGATCAGTGGCAGAGCGAAGACCGCGCGCTGCTCTGGCTGTGGACCGAATTTGCCCAGACCAAGGGCCGCAATCCGCGCCCGAAAAAGAAAAAAGAGGGCGACAAGCCCAGCGTGAACATTATCGGGCCGAGCTATGGCATGTTCAACATGCCCTCCGATCTCGCCGAAATCCGCCGCCTGGTCGAAGGCATCGGCGCGGAGATCAACATGGTCTTCCCGCTCGGCAGCCATATCGAGGATACGCGCAAGCTGATCGATGCGGATGTGAGTGTCTGCATGTATCGCGAGTTCGGCCGTCGTCTCTGCGAAGCCATCGATACGCCCTATTTGCAGGCCCCGATCGGGCTGCATTCGACCACGAAATTCCTGCGCGAACTTGGCCGGCTGACAGGGCTTGATCCTGAGCCCTTCATCGAGGCGGAAAAGCATTCGACCATCAAGCCGCTCTGGGATCTCTGGCGCTCTGTGACACAGGATTTCTTCGGCACGGCCAATTTTGGTGTCGTCGCCAATGAGACCTATGCACGCGGGCTTCGCAATTTCCTCGAGAACGATATGGGGCTGCCCTGCGCCTTCTCATTCGAACGCAAGGCCGGCAAGAAGCCCGACAATGACGCCGTCGCCGACGCCATCCGCGACACGCCGCCTTTCGTCCTGTTCGGCAGTTTCAATGAGCGGATGTACATCCAGGAAGCCGGCGCACGCTCGCAATATATTCCTGCATCCTTCCCGGGCGCGGTGATCCGGCGCCATACGGGCACGCCGTTCATGGGCTATTCGGGCGCGACCTATCTCGTCCAGGAAGTCAGCAATGCGCTGTTCGATGCGCTGTTCCATATCCTGCCGCTTGCCGGCGACATGGATGCGGCAGACGCAACGGTTTCGAAGATCGAGCAGTCTGTCGCCTGGGACGTGGATGCCAGTCACAAGCTCGATGAATACGTCGACACATATCCGGTCCTGGCGCGAATTTCGGCCGCGAAACGCCTTCGCGATGCCAGCGAGGAAAGCGCCCGCGAATCCGGCGCCAGAACAGTAACCCCTGCCCATGTCGAGTCAGCCCGAAGACGGCTGGGATCGCTACAGGCCGCATAAGACACAAGAGAGAGGGAGTGAAATGAAACACGCACAGGCAGGAGCCAGAAACCTCCAGTTCCGACTGGATTATCTGCTCTATTTTACACTTCTCTATCCGCTTGTTTTCCTCTGGCTCGGCTTCTCGAAAGCGCTCGGCAAGAGATACACGGACGATATCCGGTCGAAGAAGAACATCTTCCTCGAAACCAGCTCCACGCTGCATGCAGCGCTGCCATGGGTGTATTACCTATGAGCTATCCCCATTCACGCTCAATCAATCAGTTTCCGCGTTCGCCAGAGCTGTGCGCGTG
>NZ_JBARZC010000307.1:0-2226 GCF_049649345.1 Henriciella sp.
AGGCCCGCCTGATATCGATCTCGTCTGCCAGCCCTATGCCGAGCGCCGAGAGCACGCCCGCAAAGGGATGGATGATGATCGTGTCGACGCGCAGCTCATCAGCCACGGCGCAGGCATGCTGGCCGCCCGCCCCGCCAAAGCTCTGCAGCGCAAACCCGTCCGTATCGCGCCCGCGCTCCAGCGTGATCTTGCGGATCGCGCGGGCCATATTCGCTACGGCGATTTGCAGGAAACCGCTGGCGATATCCTCCGGCGTGCGCGCCATGCCGGTCTCGGCCTCGACCTCGCGTGCCAGCGCCGCAAATTTCTCCAAAACAATTTCCCGGTCGAGCGGCGCATCATGATCCGGCCCGAACACGTGCGGGAAATCCTCCGGCTGGATCCGGCCAAGCAGCACGTTCGCATCGGTCACCGTCAGCGGCCCGCCTCGCCTGTAGGAAGCCGGCCCAGGGTCTGTCCCGGCGCTCTCCGGCCCGACAACCAGCCGGGCCTGATCGAAGCGCAGGATCGAGCCCCCGCCCGCCGCGACGGTGTGAATATCCATCATCGCCGCGCGCAGCGGCGTACCGGCCACATCCGCCTCCACGGTGCGCTCGAACGCGCCTTCATAGACGCAAACGTCCGTAGACGTCCCACCCATATCGAAGCCGATCACCTTGTCGAACCCCAGCGCCTCGGCCGTCTTCGCCGCGCCGACGACACCGCCTGCCGGGCCGGACAGAACCGCATCCTTGCCGCGGAAACTCCGCGCCTCGCTAAGCCCGCCATTCGACTGCATGAAATGCAGATCCACCGCGCCCAGCATGCCCGCGACCTTGTCGACATAGGCGCGCAGCACAGGCGTCAGATAGGCATCCGTCACGCTCGTCGCGGCGCGCGGAACCAGCCCGATCAGAGGGTCGGCCTGATGGCTGAGCGTTACAAAGTCGAAGCCGGCTTCGCGCGCCAGCTCGCCAAGGCGGAGTTCATGCTCCGGCAGCTTCCAGGCATTTATCAGCGCGATCGCGCAGGCTTCCAGCCCCGCCGCCTTCGCCCGCTGAAACATCGCGCGGGCCGCAGCCTCGTCCAGCGCCGACAATTCATTGCCCTCAAGATCGACCCGCGCAGACACTTCCTCGACCGCTTCATAAAGCGGCTCAGGCTTCCTGATATCGAGATCGAAGAGACGCGGGCGCGCCTGGCGGCCAATGCGGAGCAAATCCGCAAACCCCTCATTCACCACCAGCAGCGTGCGCGCGCCCTTGCGCTCGAGCAGCGCATTGGTCGCCACGGTCGTGCCGATCCGGACATGCTCTATCTGCGTCTCAGGGATCGCGTCGCCTGCGCGGAGGCCGAGCAGCCGGCGAATGCCTTCCAGCGCCGCATCTTCATACGCGCCGGGATTCTCCGAGAGCAATTTTGCGACCTCGAACCCGCCATCGGGGCGCTGGCCGACAATGTCGGTGAACGTCCCGCCCCGGTCGACCCAGAAGCGCCATTTGCCCGGCTCGCCCATGCTAGCCTCCAAACGCCGACAGGGCCGCCCGGTAAAGCCCGCGCGCGCCCAGCAGGAAGGTGATCAGCACGACCAGCCCGCCCGCGACATTCGACACCGTGCCATTGGCATGCGCGCCGAGGAGCTTTTTCCGGTTCATGACAGCCAGCAATACCACCGCGATGATCGGCAGCAGCAGCCCATTGGCCGCTTGCGCCGTGATGATCAGCGTGACCGGCCTTATGCCCAGCAGCGCCACGCTCGCCCCTATGAAGACGATGGCAAGCGCGACCGCCCGGAACCGCATCGCCGTCTGCGCCGGGTCCTTCGGCGGGAAGATTTCCGTCATCGCATAGGCCGTCGCCATGGGCGCTGTGACGGCTGAGGTCAGCCCTGCAGCGAACAGGCCGGTCGCCACGAGATAGCGCGCCGATGGCCCGAAGACCGGCTCCAGCGCCAGCGCCATGTCGCGCGCATTCGAGACATCGAGCCCGAGCGCAAACAGGCTCGCCGCCGCGGTCGACAGGATCATGATGGACACCAGCCCGCCGAGGCCGATCGACACCGCCGATTCCTTCCTCGCTGCGCCAACCGCTTCGCGCCCATGCCAGCGTTCGCGAGAGGCCGCCGCATGCAGGAACAGATTATACGGCACGATGGTCGTCCCGATCAGCGCGATGGCCGTCAGCGTCGCGCCATCCGGAATGGCCGGCACCAGCCCGCTCGCCAGCGCGCCAGGATCAGGCCGCACC
>NZ_JBARZC010000308.1:0-4122 GCF_049649345.1 Henriciella sp.
AGCCCGCACCGCGAAGCGATCCCGTTTCGGCAGATTTCATGGATGTACCCGGTCGAATCACTCGCCGAACCGCTTTCGGAAGGCATCATGGTCGGCCATCCTGACATGCCGGAATGGCAGTTCGAGCCGAACGATATCGACGCGCTGCTCGCCTATATCGAGAGCATCCAGCAGCCGCAGGAAACCTGAGCGCGGGCTGCACCGCCTCCCCTGACATGCAGGGGAGGGCGCAGCAAAGCTTCTATTTCTTGCGCTGGTCGAAGACGTTCTGGACGCCGGTCTTTACCGACGGATTGGAGGCGTTCGTCTTCACTTTTTCTTTTTTCGGCTTGCGGATTTCGCGGTTCGATTTCTGTTGTTTCGACATGGGATGGGTCACTTCTCTTGCATCGCAGCCAGCGATGCGAATTGCCCCTGTTGGCCGGCACGCGGCATGCGCGCTCAGGCAGGGACAGCGCCGGCTTGGCTTTGCGGATTTTAGTGTGAAGTGGGCCGCAAAAGGCGTGGGTCAGATATCGTGCGCGGCGAGGGGGAATGCAATGGGGAGAGCGGATGGGCGAAGAGTTAGCTAGTGCGCCTCCGCCCACGTCCGCGCGGCGTTTGCATCCACGTCCAGAGGGACGCTGAGCTGCAGGGCCGGCAGCGGCGCTTTTTCCATCACGGCTTTGACGACCTTGATCGTGTCTTCGGCCTGCGCTTCGGGCACTTCGAAGACAAGTTCGTCGTGGACCTGTAGCAGCATCTTTGCGTCGAGCTTCTTCTTCGCCAAGGCCTCAGGCATGGCGATCATGGCGCGTTTGATGATGTCGGCCGCCGAGCCCTGGATCGGGGCGTTGATGGCCTGGCGTTCGGCGAAGGCGCGCTGGGCGCCGTTCTTTGAGCCCATTTCCTTTAGGTGCAGTTTTCGGCCGAAAGCTGTTGAAACATAAAGGTTTTCCTTCGCGAATTCCTTGGTCTCGTCCATGTATTTGCGGATGCCGGGGAATTTCTCGAAATAGGCCTTGATATAGTCCGACGCCTCGCCGCGCTCGATGCCGAGCTGGGTGGCCAGGCCGAAAGCCGAGATGCCATAAATGATCCCGAAATTGATCGCCTTGGCGCGCCGGCGCACCATCGGATCCATGCCCTCGATCGGTGTGTCGAACATCTCGCTGGCCGTCATGGCGTGGATGTCGAGGCCGTCCTTGAAGGCGTTCTTCAGCGCGTCGATGTTTGCGATATGGGCCAGCAGGCGCAGCTCAATCTGGCTGTAGTCCGCGCTGATCAGGACATTGCCTTCCTCGGCGATGAAGGCTTCGCGGATCTTGCGGCCTTCCTCTGTGCGGATCGGGATGTTCTGGAGGTTCGGATCGGTTGAGGAAAGCCGGCCCGTCTGCGCGCCTGCCATGGAATACGAGGTATGGACGCGTTTGGTGTCCGGATTGATCGCGTCCTGCAGCGCCTCTGTATAGGTCGAGCGGAGCTTCGAGAGCGTGCGCCAGTCAAGGATGATCTGCGGCAGCTCATGGCCCTGGGCGGCGAGGAATTCGAGCTGGCTCGCATCGGTCGACCACTGGCCGGATTTGGTCTTCTTGCCGCCGGGCAGGTCCATCTCGCCGAACAGGATCTCGCCGAGCTGTTTGGGCGAGCCCATATTGAAGTCCTGGCCTGCCGCCTTGTAGGCCGCGTCTTCAAGACCGGCCATGCGCTGCTGGAAATCGGCAGACAGGCGCGAGAGGAAATCGCGGTCGACCTTGATGCCGTGGCGCTCCATCGCCGCGAGCACCGGGATGAGCGGGCGGTCCAGCGTCTCATAAACGGTGGTGACCTTCTCCTTGTGGAGGCGCGGCTTGAACATCTGCCACAGGCGCAGCGTCACATCGGCGTCCTCGGCCGCGTATTTCGTCGCGGTGTCGAGCGGGACGCGGTCAAAGGTGATCTGCTTCTGGCCGGTGCCGCAGACCTCCTTGAACGGGATCGGCGAGTGATGGAAATAGCGCTCCGAGAGCTCATCCATGCCATGGCCATGCATGCCGGCATGGAGCGCGAAAGACAGCAGCATCGTGTCATCGACGGGGCTCACATCAATGCCATTCCGCTTCAGCACGGTAAGGTCATATTTCATGTTCTGACCGACCTTAAGGATGGCCGGGTCTTCGAGCAGGGGTTTCAGCGCAGCCAGCGCATCTTCCTTGCGGATCTGGCGCGGGGGCGCGGCATCGAACATATCCGCGCCGCCGGAATGATCCGGGTCGATATGGCCAAGCGGGATATAGCACGCCTCGTTCGGACCGACAGCGAGAGACACGCCGACAAGGTCGCAGGTCTGGCAGTCGAGGCTTGAGGTCTCGGTATCGACGGCGATGGCGCCAGCCGCATAGGCGCGCGCAATCCAGTCTTCGAGCGTCTTGAAGTCACGCACGCAGACATAGCTATCGGTGTCGAAGCCGATCTCGCCCTGCGTCGGTTCTTCCAGAACGCCTTCAGCCTCGAAGGTCTCGCGCACGCGGCGGGTGATCGTGCGGAACTCCATCTTCTCGAGAAAGTCGATCAGCGTCTTCGGGTCAGGATCGCAGACAGCGAGATCTTCGAGCGGGGTCTCAAGCGGAACATTCTCGTCGAGCTGGACGAGCTTTTTCGAGATGCGAACCTGGTCGGCAAAATCGATCAGGGTCTGGCGGCGCTTAGGCTGTTTGATCTCTTCGGCGCGGGCGAGGAGGGTCTCCACATCGCCATACTCGCCGAGCAGCTGCGCAGCCGTCTTCACGCCGATGCCGGGCGCGCCGGGCACATTATCGGTGCTGTCGCCGGCGAGCGCCTGCACGTCGACGACTTTCTCAGGTCCGACGCCGAATTTCTCGTGGACCTGCTCGATGCCGAGATGCTTGTTCTTCATCGTGTCGAGCATGGTGATCTTGTCAGTGACAAGCTGCATCAGGTCCTTATCTGAGGAGACGATGGTGACGCGCGCGCCTTTGGCCTCGGCCTGCCTCGCATAAGTCGCGATCAGATCGTCGGCCTCATAGCCTTCCAGTTCGAGCGCATGGCATGCAAAGGCGATGGAGGCTTCGCGCACCAGCGGGAATTGCGGGCGCAGATCCTCTGGCGGTTCGTCGCGATTGGCCTTGTAGTCAGGATAGAGATCGTTGCGGAAAGTGTAGCTGCCCTTGTCGAAGATGCAGGCAAAATGGGTTGGCCGCTCATCGCCTTTCAGCTCTTCGAGCAGCTTCCAGAGCATGTTGGAGAAGCCGGAAACCGCGCCGACCGGCAGGCCATCAGAGGCGCGCGAAAGCGGCGGCAGGGCATGGAAGGCGCGGAAGATATAGGCGCTCGCATCGATCAGATAGAGATGGCTGTCTTCATTGACGGGCGCTGTGGGCATGGCAGGCGATTCCTCTTCTTGGAGGTTCATTTAGCCTTGCAATGCGGTGAGGTCACGCCATCAGGCGCGATTGTTTCAGAAGTCGCTGCCAGTCGTGTTGTTGGCAGGCGGGTTGCCGGCGCGGTCGATCAGGGCGTCGATCCGCTCGCGCTCACGATTGGCTTCGCGTTTGGGGGCTTTCAACGAGGCCAGTTTCAGGTCTGTATCCTGTTTTCGATAGTCGCTTGCGAGATCAATGATGACCGTCTGAAATTCCGTATAGCTGACGCGCCGGTCAAGATTGGGATCGAAGCGGACAGGGTTGGCAAGCGAATCGTCCCGGGTCGGCAGGTTCTGCGCCCACGCCTGCTGCTCGAGTGCGGTCAGTTCGCCGTCTCCATTATCGTCTGCCGCTTCGAATGCCAGCGCGACGCCGGCCTGGATCTCGGCTTCGGAAATCTTGCCATTGCCGTCAGTATCGAAAGAGGCAAGCAGGCCGCCGCCAGGTTTCAGCCGGTCGGCCTTAAGCTTGGCGCGGTCATTTTCAGATTTGACCTCGCCGGAGCCGGGCAGGCGGACGACATCGTCTTCGCCGGGCTGGGCCATAGTGGTGAGACCCGATGCTGGCGCCAGCAGCAAAATGACGGCGGCAAAAGAGCGAAACATCGTGTCTCCGGTTCTGGTAGCTACCTCAATATAGCCACCTGTTGCCTGAATGCCACATGACTATTCAGCATTCTTTGGCCAAAAAATGTTCGGGTGTGTAAAACACTGTGCTGGCC
>NZ_JBARZC010000309.1:0-8019 GCF_049649345.1 Henriciella sp.
GCGCTGCGTGAGCAGGTTATCGATGATGTCCTGATCTCGGCCTTCGGCTCAGCCGGGCAGCGCTGCTCGGCCATGCGCCTCCTCTTCCTGCCGCATGATACGGCCGACATGCTGATAGACGGCCTGACCGGCGCAATGGACGAGTTGAAACTTGGTCATCCGGGTGAAGCAGATACCGATGTCGGCCCTGTAATCGACGCCGACGCTCACAAGATCCTTACCGACTATGTCGAGCGGATGAAGGGCGAGGCGACGCTGATCAAGCAGATTGAGACGCCAGAGGGCGGTCACTTCTTCGGCCCGGCCCTGATCGAGCTCAAGTCGCTTGATCAGATCGAAAAAGAAACATTCGGCCCTGTGCTCCACATCGTCCGTTATGATCCCGACAGGATCGCAAAGGTTGGCGCAGCGCTCGAGGCAAAAGGTTATGGTCTGACGCTCGGCGTTCACTCGCGGCTGGAGAGTTTCGCAAGGAAAGTCCGGGGCGCCGTCCATGCTGGCAATACTTATGTGAACCGATCGATGACCGGCGCCGTAGTAGGGGTACAGCCATTTGGTGGTGAGGGGCTGTCTGGCACCGGCCCGAAAGCGGGCGGCCCGCATTATATGTTGCGATTTGCAGTAGAACGTGTGTTATCGGTGAACATTACAGCTCAAGGTGGTGATCCGGAACTGCTGAGTTTGTGACGAGGAATGCGAATGGACGATGTGAAGGGCGGATTGAGCGCCATTGCCAAATTGGCGCCGATCGCGGTGTCTTTCGTTTTGGTCAGCGCCTGTGAGCCTGAAGACGACACGCAGCAGACCGCCCGCGTCACTGAACGTGTACAGGGCACGCAAGATCTCGACAGGGCCTTTGCAGAGCCGCCCGGCGAAGGTATCGCCATCGTCAATGGCAGCCAGGCCGCCTCGATCCAGATCGAAATGCCTGAAGACATGGATCAATTCTCCCAGGCGCTGCGCGAAGAGCTTGAGCGCCGCGCGAATTCCGGCACCGAAGCTTTCATCGCTGCGGCCGAATCCGATCAGCAGATGGCAGCCGAAAAGGGGTTTGAGTATTCGCCCCACAGCCTTGACGTGAAATGGATGCAGACCGGGCCGCAAGAGGGCCGGCTGAGAGGCCTTCTCGGCACATATGCAACCTATACAGGCGGCGCCCACAGCAATGTCGGCTTCGACGTTCTGAACTGGGATATCGAAGCCGATGAGCAGGTCGCGTTTGAGGATATCTTCGAAGACGCCGCTGCCGCGCGGGCGAATATTGCAATGGTCCTGAAACGCAAACTGCTCGTCGCCAAGCGCGAGCGGCTTGAGGACCGGACCTCCAGCGACGCTGATATACTGCAGACTTGGGTCGACCCGGCTTTTGACGGCAACATTTCGGTCTTCGATCATTTCAGCATTTCCCGCTCGACAGAGGCCGGGAAGGCTGGCGGACTGATCTATCATTTCGCGCCCTACGAGGTCGGCGCCTATGCTGAAGGCATTTATGTCATCGGCGTTGATCAGGAAGAGTTCAGAAGCGACCTGAAAGCGACCTATGCCGACGCCTTTGGCGGCGAGGCGATCCTGCCTTAGTCGTCTGCAATCAGCGTGCAGCCAAGGCCCGGCTCAAACACAGCTTTCGCAGAGATGATGCCGCCCGCCGCGCGCGCCTCGATGGTCTTGCCGTCTTCTGAAAATCGGATCGCGCTCATATCGGTTGTGAAGTCACGAAGACAGCTGTCCATTTCGCGCTCGGCCACGAACCGGCACGAGCACACCATCTTGGCGCCATAGGCCGCCCCGACTTCGCCAAACTCAAACTGGTTCTTGAACCAGAATTGCCAGACCAGAATCGCAAGCACGCCAAGGGCGACGATAAAGATCGCAAAAGCTTTGACGAGTTTCATGCCGCCCCTCTAGTGTTCGCCTCGAAAGCGTTACGGAGCAAAGTGATGATCGGCAAGGGGTTTGGTCGGGATGTGCGGCTGATTGGGTTTCTGGCTCTCTTCGTTGGAGCCGTGGGTCCTGCGACTGCCCAGGACCTCGTCCCTTTGCCGCCACAGCCGGAAGGCGTCGCCTGGCCGACAGAGGGCTGGGAGGAAGGCGAACTGCCGGAAGACATCGCCGCGGACGTCCAGATCCTTGTCGATGAGGCCATGTCGCGCGAACTCGCCGATGAGATGGGCGAAACGCGCGCCATCGTCATCATCCATCGCGGCAAGCTTGTCCTTGAGACGTACCGCGAAGGTTTCGGGCCAGACACGAAACAGGTGTCCTGGAGCATGGCGAAATCGGTGACGTCTGCGCTCGTCGGACGGGCCCTGCAGCTCGGCCTGATCGAGGATATCGACTATCCGATGCCGACGCCGTTCGCCGAGGATGATCCACGCAGTCAGATTTCCTGGCGCCACTGGCTGACCATGACGGACGGGCTTGATTATACCGAGATCGACGCGACGGGGATCGACGATAATGACGTCATCCAGATGATGTACGGGCCGGGGCGGTTTGATGTGATCGGCTACATCCGGGATGAGGTGCCGGCGGATCATGACCCGGGTTCGACGTGGAATTACTCGACGGCGGGGTTTCACCTGATCGCGCGAGGCCTGCAGCGTACGGTCGGAATCCGAACTAACTGTTCCACTGTTGGAAGTGACGTGTCTCAAGAACGTGCGATGTCTCCTGTCACACGCTGCTCCCCATCCGATATTCCCATGGCTGAGTGGATTAATTCGGCGCTCTTCGACCCACTGGGCATGGATGCCCAGCCTGAATTCGACGCTGCGGGCAATTTCCTCGGCGGCTCGCTCGTCTGGGCGTCGGCGCGGGACTTTGCGAAGTTCGGCTATCTCTATCTGCGCGATGGGGTGTGGGAGGGCGAGCGGCTTCTGCCGGACGGCTGGGTCGATTTCTCCCGCTCCGACCCGACCGCGACCAAAGCCAATGTCTATGGCGCGGGCTGGTGGATCACGACGGGTGGCGAAGAGCCTGCCCCCGACTATCAACGCCGCAACATGCCGCCCTGGGACAGTTTCGCCGCCGAGGGCCATGAAGGACAGACACTATATGTTGTGCCTTCGCGAGACCTCGTCATTGTCCGTCTGGGCCTCATGGAGAATGGCGGAAACAACTGGCCGGCGCTGTTTGAATGGAATCAGTCGCTGGCCTCGCTCTTCCCGGAAGCGTGATTCGTATCGACTCTCGATGAAGCCGGTGGCCCTCGGAAAAAATTCCGGAATTATTTTGCAGCGTCGTCCACAGGTCTGGACAAATCTGTGTACCGCCGAAGTCCAATTGTGGCGGGCGCAGGGCGCGCGTGTTAACCTTTCATTTACAGGTTTTCCACGGTTTAGATGCTGAATCTTTCGGTCCCCCCATTGACCAAGCATTAACCTTGGGACCACTATATCTAGTATTGGGGAAGGGCTGAGGCACCGCATATGGCGCTTCAGGGGCTAGATCCCTATATATCATGGGCCGATCGAAGAGGTTAGACGATGTCTGCGAGCAATGCCGCCACGAATACAAAAGCCGCCCTGCGCCGGGGGAAACCCAAAGGCGAGGCACGCCCGGAACTCAAGCTCGTTTCCGACATCGAGATTACGATCGATGATTCGCGCGATGCCCTGCTGACAGAGTTCGGCAAGAAGACGCTTGAAGACCGCTACCTCCTGCCCGGAGAGAGCTATCAGGGCATGTTCGCCCGCGTCGCCAAGGCCTTCGCCGACGACGAGGAACACGCCCAGCGGATCTATGACTACATGTCGCGTCTCTGGTTCATGCCGGCGACGCCCGTTCTTTCGAATGGCGGCGCCGATCGCGGCCTGCCCATCTCGTGCTTCCTGAACCAGGTCGGCGATTCGCTCGATGATATCGTCGAAACCTGGACCGAGAATGTCTGGCTTGCCTCGAATGGCGGCGGCATCGGTACCTATTGGGGCCACGTTCGTTCCATCGGTGAGAAAGTCGGCCAGAACGGACAGACCTCCGGCATCATCCCGTTCATCCGCGTGATGGACTCGCTGACGCTCGCGATCAGCCAGGGCTCGCTGCGCCGGGGCTCGGCTGCCTGCTATCTCGATATCCACCACCCGGAAATCGAGGAATTCCTTGAAATCCGCAAAGCGTCGGGTGACTTCAACCGTAAGTCTCTCAACCTGCACCATGGCATCAACATCACCGACGAATTCATGGAAGCGGTGCGCAATGATGCCGAGTTTGGCCTGCGCTCGCCAAAGTCCGGCGAAGTGCTGCGCACGGTGAATGCCCGCAAGATCTGGCAGAAAATCCTCGAGCTTCGTATCCAGACCGGTGAGCCCTACCTGCTCTTCACCGACACGGTGAACAACGCCATGCCGGCGCACCAGCGCAAGCTCGGCCTTCAGGTTCACCAGTCGAACCTCTGCTCGGAAATCACCCTGCCGACCGGTGTCGACCATAATGGCGAAGACCGCACGGCTGTGTGCTGCCTCTCCTCGGTCAATGCCGAGAAATTCCTTGAATGGTCGAAAGACGAGAATTTCCTGGAAGACATTTTCCGCTTCCTCGACAATGTGCTGGAAGACTTCATCCAGCGTGCGCCGAACGAGATGGCCCGTGCGGTCTATTCGGCCAAGCGTGAGCGTTCTGTCGGCCTCGGCCTGATGGGCTTCCACTCCTTCCTTCAGACGATGAACGTGCCGATTGAAAGCGCGATGTCGAAAGTCTGGAACGAGAAGATGTTCAAGCACATACGCGCTGGCGCAGACCAGGCTTCGGTCAAGCTCGCCAAAGAGCGCGGCCCCTGTGAGGACGCGCGCGACGCCGGCATGATGGCCCGCTTCAGCCACAAGATGGCTGTCGCGCCGACCGCGTCGATCTCGATCATCTGCGGCGGGACGAGCGCTGGCATCGAGCCGATCCCGGCCAATGTCTACACCCACAAGACGCTGTCCGGCTCCTTCACGGTGAAAAACCAGCAGCTTGAGCGGGTGCTCGAGCAGAAGGGTGAGAACACCGAAGAGACCTGGAACTCGATCCTCGAGAATGAGGGCTCGGTTCAACATCTTGAGTGCCTAGACGAGCATGAGAAGGGCGTCTTCAAAACCGCCTTCGAACTCGACCAGCGCTGGATTATCGAGCTTGCGGCCGACCGCACACCCTATATCTGCCAGAGCCAGTCGCTCAACGTCTTCCTGCCGGCCGACATCAACAAGTGGGACCTCCACATGCTGCACTGGACGGCGTGGGAAAAAGGCCTCAAATCGCTCTATTACTGCCGCTCCAAATCGGTCCAGCGCGCAGGTTTTGCCGGCGCCGCCGACAAGGAAAAGGTCGAAGGGATGGACGTGCCGCAGACCGACTATGACGAGTGCCTCGCCTGTCAGTGATCCAGTCGAAGGGATGAGACTGCGGACCCCGGCTCGAAAGAGCCGGGGTCTTTTCTTATGGATCGCCGCCAATGTCGCGGATGAGATGCTCTGGCAGTTTTGTCGACAGGGACTTGCGGACCGCGGCGCGATCCTTTGCAGGGTTGGACTGCCGCTCGGCCTTTCGGGCACGCAGCGGGCGTTTGCCGGCGCGACGCGCCAGCCATTTGAACGGTTTCATGGGAACCTGGATGATTTGCAATGGATAGCGTGAAGCGGAGCGTTGGCACCGCCTCATGCGTCACGGCGTGACGCATCACTTCAGCTCAGCTGGGTCTCAGCCTTGCGCAGATGCGCGATAATCCGGACCGGGAGAACGGTAGCCGACGATGGTCGACTTGCGTGCGCAATGTGTCATTCGACGTCTCCTTTCTTCGGTTCGGTTAGCGCTTTTATGGCGCGAAGGATGGCGCTCAATAGGCGCCCGCGCCCCGGCAGGCAAGGCGCAGGCCCCGAGAATGTCGAGATGTTGCAAAAAGGTCTCTCCCTCACACCGAGGCAGAGACCTGGCCGCCTAGAATACCAGTCTCACCCCGCCGCGGATATTCCGCCCGGGCGCGGGCACCGTGTCCTTCAGGACGGAGGTTGCATAGCGCACCTCTTCATCGGTGACATTTCGCGCTTCGAGGAAAAGCTCCGTGCCATCGCGGCCAATGGCCAGATCAGCCAGCGAGAGGGCGGTGCGCAGGTCGAGTGTGGTGTACCCATCGGTCGGCAGTTCCCCCTCGCCGGTATCGTCCTGATCGCCTGCAATCGACACACTCGCCCCGGCCTTCCAGAGGCCCCAGTCGGCGTCCAGCGAGGCATTGAGGGTCGTGGGCGGGATCAACGGGAGATTGCCGCCGCTATCAAGCTCGGCAGAGACAAAATCCACACTCGCCTTGCCGTGCCAGTCTGCGCCGAGAATGCTGTCATGCGCATGGAAATCAGCATAGATTTCGCCGCCTGTGAAGTTTGCATCTTCCTGGCTGAAGACGAAAACAGGCAGGTCATCGACGTCACTGAGGACAACGCCGTCCACAACTGTCGTTCCCGGTGTCAGATAGATGAAGCCGTCAAACGCGGCGTGGAACAGGTTCGCGCCGACGCTGACCCCCTCGTCACTGCGCCAGCGCACGGTGCCTTCCAGGTTGAGGCCGCGCTCTTTTTCAAGGCCGGTATCGCCGACTTCATACTGGTTGGTCGCAAGATGCGCGCCGTCTGCGAAGAGTTCGCTTTCATTCGGCGCGCGTTCTGTCCAGCTTGCCTGCGCGCCGATGAACCAGCCGCTGTCCCAGTGCTGGTGAAGCCCGAGGGAGCCAGAGACAAGATCGAAGGCGCGCGCACCGCTGGCGGCATTGTCGAGTTCGGTATTGTCATAGCGAAGCCCGCCTTCGACGCCGAACCCATTGTCCCATTCGCGCGTCTGATAGGCGAATACTCCAAGCGATTGAGTGTCGGTTTCAGTGATGAAGGCCTCGTCACCGAAAGCATCCAGCGTCTTGTCGAGCCCTTGCAGCCCGAACGCGCCTTCAAAGCCGTCCGCAAGCGTTCCGACTTCCAGGCGAGCTTCCGAGCCATCGCTTTCATAGCGTGTTCCCGGCTCGCCAGGCGCTTCGAACTCTGTGTGCTCGTACTCGGCAAAGGCGGCTGTCAGGGCGACATCGGTGAACGGGCCGGCATCGAGGGCGAAGCCGCTGCGCACATCGATACGTCTCTGTTCGAGGTCGATGAAGGGGCGTTCTTCTTCATGCTCTTCCTCTTCTCCGCCCTCTTCTTCTTCATGGTGCCCATGGCCGGGCAGGCCATAGGTTGAGGTCTGCTGACGGATGGCAAGGCCGGCAAAGGCATCGTCCCCGACCCAGGAAAGGCCAGCGGCGAGGGAGGCGGTTTCGGCGAAGGAATTCTCCAGCGTGTCGCGGCCTTCCTCATGGTCTTCGTCCTCTTCTGCGCCTTCTGCTTCTTCAGCGGCGCGCAGACGCGCGGATTCGGCAAAGCCCGGAATGTCATAATCCTCGAAATCACGTGCAGACGCAGACAGGGAAAGGACGAATGGCCCGGCCGCAAACTTGCCCTTGGCTGCACCTTCCTGGCCCTCATTGACACTGTTCAGCGCGCCATAGGCCTCGCCGGACTGCGCTTCATCCGGCAGCTCTTCAGCGATCAGACCGTCGATCACATTGACCACACCGCCAATCGCCTGCCCGCCATAGGCGAGGGCTGCCGGGCCGCGAAGGATCTCGATCTTTTCGGCATCGATGCCATCAGAGGCGACCTGGTGGTCCGGGGAGGCGGCCGATGCGTCGATAACGCCAATGCCGTTTGTCAGGACAAGGACGCGCTCGGCGCCGAGCCCGCGCAGGACGGGCCGGCTTGCTGCCTGGCCAAAATGGGTTGTCGACACGCCGGGCTGGCTGTCGAGCGTATTGCCGAGCGAGGCCTGAAGCTGTTCCACGATCTCGTCGCGAGAGACAGACGATGCATTGCCGATCATTTCATCGGTTTCGCGCTCTGGGCCAACCCCGGAGACGATGACGGTGGACAAGCGTTCGGGGCCTTCTGTCTCGTCGGTGGACGCGGACTGGGCGATCGCAAGCGGGCTCGCGCCTGCGATAAGGGTGGCCGCAAGGGTGCGGCGCAGGAA
>NZ_JBARZC010000310.1:0-2744 GCF_049649345.1 Henriciella sp.
CTCTCGCTCTCGGCAGAAGGCGAACGCCTGCTGATCCCTGTCGTTAATGCGCTACGCACCACGCTACGCGAAGCCTACCGCGAGGCCGGCGCGAGCGCGGTCTCCGGCAGCCGCGCCGTCCTTGAGGCGTTCACACGATGAGCGAAGCTGCACATATTCTCGTCGTCGATGATGACGACCGCATTCGCACGCTGCTCAAACAATATCTGACAAAACAGTCCTACCGCGTCACCACGGCCGCCCATGCCGCATCGGCGCGCAAACTCTTCGCGACCCTCGATTTCGACCTCGCCATTCTGGACATCATGATGCCGGGCGAGAGCGGGCTCGAACTGCTCGCCGGGCTGCGCAAACAGGGGGTGAAATCCCCAGTCCTGCTGCTGACCGCCAAAGGCGAGACCGCCGACAAGATTGAAGGGCTCAAGCATGGCGCAGACGATTATCTCGCCAAGCCCTTCGAGCCAGAGGAACTGGCGCTTCGCGTTGCTGCCATCCTGCGGCGCACTCATGTCGAGCCGCCCCCCGAAGAGATCGAGATGTCTGGCCTCGTCTTCAATCCGGCCCGCGGCGAGCTGTTCGAGGGCGACAAGCGCGTCCGGCTGACAGAAGCCGAGCTGCAATTGCTGACCTCCCTCTCCTCTCGCGCCGGAGAACCTGTCAGCCGCGAGGACCTCGCTGCCAATTCGCCGGGCAGCACGGAGCGTTCCATCGACGTGCAGGTCACCCGCCTGCGCCGCAAGATCGAGCCCGACCCGAAACAGCCGATCCACATCCAGACCGTCCGCGGCATCGGCTATCGCCTCATGCCGGACTGACCGGCCTGCTTTTCCCGCTCCGATAACCCGGTTAAGCCTAGATCATGGCCAAACGCGTCCATCTGCGTCTCCGAGACATCACCCCGCGCGGGCTCTATCCGCGCTCGGTGTTGATGGTGGTGTTGCCGATGATTCTGCTGCTGACCGCCGTCACCTACATCTTCTATGACAGCCACTGGCGCCACACCTCACGCAAATTGAGCCAGACCATCTCGTCCGAAATCGAATTCATGGTCGAGCTGCGCAGGCGCTATCCTGACCAGTTCGATGCGCTGCGCGATGAAGCCAGCCGCGCCATGCAACTTGATGCAACGGTCATCGAGAATGCGCAGATCCCGACCGAGCAGAAGCCACTCCTTTTCTCGGCGCTCGATGAAATCTTTTCACGCGAACTCGACGTCTCCCTCGACAAGCCTTTCTGGTTCGATATTTCGGGCTATGGCGAGACGGTTGAAATCCAGGTCCAGGACGGCCCCGACGTGATCCTCTTCATGGCCGAACGCGACCGGACCTTCTCCACGACCGGGCATATCTTCCTTGTCTGGGTGATCGGCGCATCGGGCATATTGATCGCGCTCGCGCTGGGCTTCCTGCGCAATCAGGTCCGCTCCATCCTGAAACTTGCCGAAGCGGCGAAAGCCTATGGCCGCGGGCGCGACGCTGAAAACTACAGGCCCTCAGGCGCAACCGAGATCCGCGATGCGGCGCGCGCGGTGATGGACATGCGCACGCGCCTCACCACCTTCGCCGAAGAGCGCACGACCATGCTCGCCGGCATCAGCCACGATCTGCGCACGCCGCTCACTCGGCTCAAACTCCAGCTCGCCATGATGGAGGATACCGAAGAGATCCGCGCCGCCCGCGACGATCTCAACCAGATGGCCGTCATGCTGGACGAGTATCTTGCCTTTGCGAGCGGCACGGAGGGCGAACAACCTGCCGAGCTTGATTTTACCGCGCTGGTCGAGAGCGTCGTGGCCGATCTTGGCGGCGAAGCGACGATCCGGAAACTGGACCCGGCCGCTCTCATCGCCCGCGAAGGCCTGATCCGTCGGGCCGTTTCGAACCTCATCTCGAATGCGCAGGGCTTTGGCTCAGAGGTCGAGATCGAAGTGATCAACGGCCCCCACATGATCGAGCTGATTGTTGATGATGATGGCCCCGGCATTCCGGAAGAGCGGCGCGAGGAAGCGTTCCGCCCGTTCCA
Source organism: Henriciella sp. (assembly GCF_049649345.1). Lineage (GTDB taxonomy): Bacteria > Pseudomonadota > Alphaproteobacteria > Caulobacterales > Hyphomonadaceae > Henriciella. The sequence continues at coordinate 2,023 of NZ_JBARZC010000310.1, forward strand.
CCGGCTCGACGAGTCGCGAAATCAGAATGTGCCCGGCACCGGCCTCGGCCTCTCGCTCGCCCGCGACACGGCCCGCCAGCATGGCGGCGACATCAGGCTCGAAAACAGCCCGCTCGGCGGCCTGCGTGTCAGGCTGAGACTGCCGAATTAACCGCCCGGACGGGGCCCCAGACCTAAAACCCTGCCGGCACCGCCAGGCCCGGCGCGCTGAGACAGATCACCTTGAACCGCGCGCCCATCTCAGCCGGATCGACGAGCCGTCTGACGCCCTCATGGATCGCCTCGGCCTTATCCGGATTGGCCTTGATCAGCGCCTGCATCCGCGCCTCGGCGCCGAGCGCCATTAGGAAGTGTCCCTGCTCGACCGGGCCATGCACGACAAGCCCCGCCGCCTCGGCGAGGCGCTTCAGCCGGCCGAAATCGACATCAACGGTTAGATCGCTCTCGCCCGGCATCATCAGCGGACCGAGCTGCTTGCCCTTGTAGAATGCGCGCAGGGTCTCATCCGGCGCGCGCTCGACCGGGCCATAATCAATGAACAGCGCCCGACCCGGCCGTTTTACGAAGGCTTCCTTCAGGACATCGACCAATGTCTCCAGCGCGGGCTGAACTTCGAAGCTCTCGCCCATGTCAGCGTCTGAAACCGCCTCCGGCGGCGCGGTATCAGTGGCCAGTCCGATCGCCAGATCGCCTTGCGCGTCGATACCGACGACCCGTTCATG
>NZ_JBARZC010000311.1:0-4223 GCF_049649345.1 Henriciella sp.
CAGATTGCCCACAGTGACAATCTCTCCGACGGGCGGCGCAGGGCCGTCGCCTTCAAACGCAGCCCCTGCAAGCGAGATATCGATGGTGCGGCATTGCAGGACGCGGCCATCTGCGCGGGTCACGAGCGCAGCGCCTCCGCCTGCATAGCGCGGTGCCTCCCGCTCATCATCGAGGCCAAGCGCCTTGTAATTGGCAAGCCAGGTGAGCCGGTCTGCAATCTTGTCTTTCTTGCGCGCCGTGACATTGAATCTCACTGCAAATCCCTGCTCGGTATGACGAACGATTTCAGCTTCCAGCCGGCCGAGATCGTCGAGATAGCAGATGAGGCGCGTGTCGAGGTCGGGCGCAACGTTTGAAATCAGATTAGCCCCGCCGCACGAAATATCGCGTGTGAGCAGGCTATGGTCATCGGCATCCTTTATCAGAAAGCGGCCATTCAACGCGACAGGGACACGCGTACTGCGGCGCCGGTCCTTATGAAGGTCGGACCGAACAAGCAGGCTTGCTGATTTCTTCAATAGCGCTGACAAATGCCTCTCCACTGCTGAGCATCATGGCGGGCGATCAAAGTCGCCATACAATCGCAGGTTAGACAGCCAACGGTTCATAAATGGTTGAAGCTTTCGGTAAAGCTGACACTATCGTCACGGATGAATCATAGAGACTGAAGGCGGGAGCAGAAGCGATGGGCAAGGCTGAAGGGTATGACTATATCATCGTCGGGGCCGGCAGCGCCGGATGTGTTCTCGCCAACCGGCTGAGTGCAGACCCTGGCGTATCGGTCTGCCTGATCGAAGCAGGCGGCAAGGACAAGAGCCTGATGGTGCGCATGCCGGCCGGCGTCGGCAGCCTCATCAAGGAAAAGAACCCGCACAATTGGGGCTTCTACACCACGCCGCAGCGCCACATGCACAATCGCGAACTCTGGTGGCCGCGCGGCAAGGGCTGGGGCGGCTCCTCTTCGATCAACGGCATGATCTATATTCGTGGCCATGCGCGCGACTATGATCAGTGGCGCCAGTCCGGCCTGCGCGGCTGGGGCTATGCCGATGTTCTCCCCTATTTCCGCCGTTCGGAAGGCTACCGCGGCGATACCTCCGAGCACCACGGCACCGAAGGCCCGCTGGTTGTTGAGGAAAGTCCTCTTGATTCAGTGTCCTACAACGCCTTCATCAAGGCGGGTGTCGAGGCCGGCCATCGCAAAACGGATGATTTCAACGGAGCCCAGCAGGAAGGCGTAGGCGGTTATCAGCGGACCATCAATGATGGGGAGCGCTGGAGCGCGTCTTTCGCCTTCCTTCGACCGATCGCAGATCAACGGCCAAACCTCACCATCAAGTCGACCGCGCTCGTCAGCCGGGTCGTCTTCCGGGGCGGGCGGGCGCACGGCGTCGAAACGGTCGCGAGCCAGGGCGCAGAGCCAGAAACGATAGAGGCGAAGAAAGAGGTCCTGTTGTGCGCGGGTGCGGTCCAGTCGCCGCAAATTCTTATGCTGTCGGGTGTCGGACCGGAAGAGATCCTGCGCGTTCACGACATCCCAGTCATCGCCAATCGCGAAAAGGTCGGCCGGAACCTTCAGGATCATCTGGACGTCACGGTGATCAATAAAATGACCGAGAAGCTCTCAGCCTATTCGAAGCAGGCCGGGCTGAAGAAAATTGCGGTGGGCCTGAATTACCTGCTTCGCAAACAAGGCGCAGGGCGCGACAATTTCCTTCAGGCGGGCGCTTTCCTGAAGTCCCGCGAAGGCCTCGACCGGCCGGACCTGCAGCTTCACTATGTCAATGCGATCATGATGGATCACGGCCGCACAGAGATAAAATCGGATGGCTTTACCATTCACGCCTGTCAGTTGCGCCCGGAAAGTCGCGGCACCGTCACCCTGGCAAGCGCTGACCCGTTTGAGGCACCTCGCATCGATCCGAACTATCTCGCCACCGAAGAAGACCGCCGGGCGATCCGCGAAGGCGTGAAGATGTGCCGCGAGATCGCCTCGCAGGACGCATTCTCGGCCTTTCGCGGCGACGAGATTATGCCAGGGGCGGATGTCCGCAGTGATGACGAGATCGACGCCTTCATTCGCAACACCGGCGAGACGATCTATCACCCGGTCGGCACGGCCAGCATGGGCGTGAACGATGCCGATCCGCTCGATGGCGAATTGCGCGTCCGCGGTGTCGAAGGCCTTCGTGTCGTCGATGCGTCGGTCATGCCGACACTCATTGGCGGCAATACGAATGCACCGACCATCATGATTGCGGAGAAAGCAGCCGACATGATCCTCGGCAAGGAGGCTCCCCTGCCTGCCGAAGTCGCTGAACCTGCCTAGTCGAGATCGGCGTCCCAGACGCCGCGAATATGGATGTCGGCCTCAGGACCCAGATTGAGCCAGGCCAGCCGGCCGGATGTCGTGTTCGCGATCATCACCTGGTCGGCAGCGCTCACTGTCGATCTGATATGGTCCCTGATACGGACCTGCTTCACCTTTGAGCGGAGCACCCAGACCCCGGCCATGACTTCGGCGAACTTACCCAGACGGTTGAGCGCGCCAATAAGCTGCATCTCGCCTGTCCCGACAAGGCGGGCGATCACGAGATAGTTGGCTGGCTCATCGGAGGCGCCCGGCTCTTTGGTCTCGTCATCGGCAAAGATGCGGGCCAGTTCGGTGTGCTCACTCGCTTCAATGAAAGCGCCGCCGTCGCCGCACGCAATCCGTGTCGCCGGCCCGATCCGTCTTTCGCGCACAAAGCCCTGCAGCTGACCCAATGTGTAAGGCCCATAGACCGATCCGCTGACCAGGACTCGCCATTTTGGGGGATCAATTTCGGCAAGGTCCAGGGATGTATTGGGCATAGTCCGGAGTCTGTTCCTGCGAAATTGCTGTCAGCGGTGCAGACTGTGCTGAAATGGTAAGCATCGCGTTACCTCGATGGGTAAGGCGCGCCTATTCCGCAGGCTGGACGCGCTGCGCGCTTTTGCCGGAAAGCCTGCAGAGCGTGCGACTGATCGGCTTCATCGTCATCAGGCGGTAGACGGACGGTGTGAAATAGAGCGCGAGCAAGGCCGACCCGGCAACACCGCCGGCGATCGCTGTGGCAAGCGGCAGCCAGAAGACATCACCGGTCAGGATAATCGGAACGAAGCCGCCCATCGTGGTCAGCGTGGTCGCCACGATATGCCGTGTCGCCGCCACCACGACTTCGCGTTGCGCAATCACATCATCATTGCGCGCCGCTTCATTGCCCTGCAGCAGCGAAAGAACGACGATCGAACTGTTGATCGAAATACCCAGCAGGCCCAGCGCGCCGATAATCGCATTGAAGCCCAGCGGCAGGTTGAACAACCACACGCCTCCGAATGCGAGCCCCATTGAAAGCCCGCCAGCCAGCAGGATCAGCATCGACATGCGGAACGAGTTGAAGACAAGCGCCACAGCGCCGGCCATGACAAGGATGAGCGGCACGGCAAGCGACATCAGATTCGTCATCGCTTCGGCGCGCGTTTCCGCCTCCCCGCCAATGCTGATGTGATAGCCCGGAGGGGTTTCGAACCCCGCCTCGTCCAGGGCGAGCTCGAACTGCTTCATAATCGGCGCGGGCAGAGAGTATGGCTCAGTGAAGCCGTGAATCTCGTTCACGCGCCGCCCGGCCCTGCGCGTGATAACCGCCGTTTGCGGATCAAGCGTGATGTCACCGAGTGAGGCGATCGGTGTACCAGGGCCGTTGCGCCGGTCGCCAATCGTCTTGGCCCTGAGATCGGCAAGTTCAGACCGGCGCGCATCAGGCGCAATGACCCTAACCGGAATTTCCTCGATGCCTTCGAGAATTGATCCGGCAGGCACACCTTCGAGCTCGGCCCGAAGATCATTGGCAAGCTGAGCCAGACCCTCGCCTGACATCGCCGTCGCGGCTTCATCGGCCCGTATCGTTACAATCGGCGCTCCTCGCTGAAGGCTGCCCTTGGTATAGGTGATGCCAGGCACGTCGGACAGGATACGGCGGACCTCATTGCCAAGCCGGTCAAGCGTTTCGAGATTATCGCCGACTATATAAAGCTCGATCGGGGCTTCCACAGGCGGGCCCTGTTCGAACGGCAAGGCGAGGAATTGCGCGCCCGGAAACTCCTGGCGCAGCTCGTCCTGGATTGTGCGCACCATGATTCGCGTCGACTCATTGTCCTTGAGCTGGACCCAGCCCGCGGCGAAACCCGGAACGCCCTGAAC
>NZ_JBARZC010000312.1:0-7072 GCF_049649345.1 Henriciella sp.
CCTCTTTGCCGAGAGAGGGTGCTTCCAGAGAGCATTGTCCAGTTCCAGGAAGCTCATCTGAAGAGCGAGATCTTCGTTGCGGAAGGCTCACATGTCGAACTTGTCGAACCCCTGCGGGACGGCGAACTCGATTTCCTGATCGGCGCTCTACGCGATCCGGCACCGGGGCCGGATTTGGTGCAGGACCCGCTCTTCGTGGATCAGCCGGTCATCCTCGCCCGCAGTGGTCATCCCTTGCCGGCAAGTGTGTCCGCAAGGAGCCTCGCTGATCTTGCAGATTTCGACTGGTGCGTGCCTCAAGCCGGCGTTCCGCTGCGAGATCGGTGGGAAACAATGTTCAAGGAAGCCGGTCTGGCCCTACCGCGTGTGCGGGTTGAATGCGGGTCTGTGATCGCGATCCGTCAGATTCTAATGAAGACCGATTGCCTGACCATTCTGTCGCCCGACCAGGTGGCAGTCGAGCTTGAAGCGGGCTGGCTTAAGCGGATCGGCGTTGCCCCGGCTGGTATGACGAGAACGATCGGTCTTACCTATCGGCGGGACTGGCGGGCAACACCGACCCAGGAAGCGTTTCTGTCGACGTTGAAATCTGTCTGTGGGTCGGAATGAGAATTCGCATTACCTTATAGTCTGGAAAAACTTCTGATTAGCGGTATGCCCACCGCTGTGGCTGTATCCGGCCATGACATCAGGTATCGCTTTCATTGGCTTCGGTGAGGCCGCGCAGACATTTGCAGGTGCTACGGGCTGGACCGGCCCAGCTTGTGCCTATGACATCAAAACCCTCTCAGCCGAACAGCGCGACGCGAAGCTCGCCGATTATGAACGCTTCGGCGTGTCGGGCTGCGAGACCTCAGGCGATGCAGTGGCTGAGGCCAGATCGGTTCTCAGCCTTGTCACGGCTGATCAGTCGCTCAAGGCGGCTGAATGCGCAGCAAGGCATCTGCAGACGGGCGGCTGGTTTTTCGACATGAATTCGGTGGCGCCCGCCCGCAAGGTAGCCGCGGCGGAAGCGATTGAAGCCGCCGGCGCGCGCTATGCTGACGTTGCCATAATGGCGCCTGTCATGCCGGCCAGCCTCAAGGTGCCGCTGCTGGTCAGTGGGCCGCATGCCGTCGGCGCCGCAGATCAGTTGCGAGTTTTCGGTTTCAAGAACGTTCGCACGGTCGGCGACAAGATTGGAGAAGCTTCGGCCATTAAGATGATCCGTTCGGTAATGACCAAAGGTATCGAAGCCCTGACAGCCGAATGCGTCCTCGCTGCCAGCAAGGCCGGTGTCGTTGAAGAAGTCACAAGCTCGCTTGGCGGGGACTGGACGGCCCGTGCCGACTATAATCTTGAGCGCATGCTGGTGCATGGCTCTCGCCGCGCCGCTGAAATGGAAGAAGTCTGCGCAACTCTGGAGGATCTCGGAGTTGAACCGGTCATGACACGCGGAACAGTGTTCCGTCAGGCCGAGCTCGGCACGATCGGCGCGGGATCGGTACCGGACAGTTTCGAAGAAAAACTTCGACTAATTGCTTCAACCAGAAAAGCAGACGCAGCATGACGCTGATCATCGATTGCCATGGTCACCATACAGTGGCGCCAAAGAAGCATCTCGCCTATCGCGACGCGCAGGTCGCGCGGCTCGACAATCCGTCTTTGCCCCTGCCGACGCGACCGGATATTTCGGATGACGAAATCCGGGAAGGCATCGAAGCCAACCAGCTCAAACTGATCAAGGAGCGCGGCGCTGACCTCACCATCTTCTCGCCGCGCGCCTCGCGCATGGAGCCGCATGTCGGCGATGAGGAAACTGCGATCGACTGGTCCTATGCCTGCAACAATCTTATCGCCCGCGTGGTCGAGCTCTATCCGGAAACCTTTGCCGGCGTCTGCATGCTGCCCCAGACGCCCCGAACCGACATGTCGGCATCGATCGCTGAGCTGCGCCGCTGCGTTGAGGAACTGGGATTCATCGGCTGCAATCTCAATCCTGATCCGTCCGGTGGCCACTGGACTGCGCCGCCGCTGACCGACCGCTACTGGTATCCTTTCTATGAGGCGATGTGCGAGCTTGATGTGCCGGCCATGATCCATGTGTCCGGCTCCTGCAATCCAGCCTTTCACGCGACAGGCAGCTATTACATCGCGGCCGATACCAACGCGTTCATGCAGTTCATTGAAGGCAATCTGTTCAAGGATTTTCCGGAGCTGCGCTTCATTATCCCGCATGGCGGCGGCGCAGTTCCCTATCACTGGGGCCGGTATCGAGGCCTAGCGGACATGCTCGACCAGCCTTCGCTAGACGGCCACGTTATGCAGAATGTCTATTTCGACACCTGCGTTTATCACCAGCCCGGCATCGACCTCCTGTTCAAGGTAATCGACAAAAAGAACATCCTGTTCGGCTCGGAAATGGTCGGCGCGGTGCGCGGCATCGACCCCCAGACCGGGCAGTATTTCGACGACACCAAGCGCTATGTCGACGCGCTCGGCCTATCCGACGAAGACCGCCACGCCATCTTCGAGGGCAATGCAAGGCGCGTCTATCCACGTCTTGATGCCCAACTGAAAAGGAGGGGATTGTGACCTTCCTGCGCAATCGCTGGTATGTCGCGGCCTGGGATGGCGAGGTCGCAAACGCCCCCATCTCCCGCAAGATCTGCGGCGAGCCCATCGTCATGTACCGCAAGCTCGATGGCAGCGTCGTGGCGCTGCGTGACGCCTGCCCACATCGCCTCCTGCCGCTGTCCATGGGCATCCGGGAAGGCGACAATCTGCGCTGCAAGTATCACGGCATGGTCATCACGCCGGAGGGCAAGCCTTGCGAGATGCCGCTGACGCATGAGCGCGTGAATGAGAAGCTCAACACGCCCGTCTATCCCGTGGTCGAGCGGCACCGTTTCGTCTGGGTCTGGATCGGGGAGCGGGAACGGGCCGATGTCGGCCTCGTACCGGATTTCTGGCCGTGTTCGGCGCCGGGATGGGTGTTCGACGGGGGCTATATGCGCGTCGGCTGCGACTATCGCCTGTTCATCGACAATCTAATGGACCTCACCCACGAGACCTATGTCCACATGGGCTCGATTGGGCAGAAGGAACTCATGGAAGCCCCGCTCGAAACGCGGGTTGAAGGTAAGGAGGTCTTCCTGTCGCGCTGGATGCCGAATATCGATCCGCCGCCCTTCTGGCGCGAAGCACTGAAGAAGACCGGCAAGGTCGACCGTTGGCAGATCTGCCAATTCATCGAGCCCTGTTCCGTCATCATCGATGTCGGCGTGTCGCCGGTCGAGGCCGGCGACACGCTGGAAAGTCACAACTCCGGCGTGCGCGGCTTCGTCATCGACTCAATTACTCCGGAGACCGAGACGAGCTGCCACTATTTCTGGGGCATGGCGCGCAATTTCGACGTTCACGATGCCGGCGTGACCGCGCGCATAAAGGCCGGCCAGGACATTATCTTCAACGAGGACATCGAAGTCCTCGAAGGCCAGCAGAAAAACATTGCGCTCAATCCGGACATGAAGTTGCGCGTCCTGTCCATCGACTCCGGCGGCGCCCATGCCCGCAGGATCATCGAAAGGCTGATGGCCGATGCATAGATCCGTAAGCAACTATATGAGCGAGTTCGAGGATATCCCCGGCACGCGTGTCTACACAACCAAGCGTGCCCGTCAGGGATACTGGCTGAACCAGTTCTGCATGAGCCTGATGAAGGCCGATAATCGCGAGCGCTGGCGCGCCGACGAGAAGGTCTACCTCGAAGACTGGAAGATGACGGACGAACAGAAGCAGGCCGTGCTCGACCGCGATTACAACCGCATGCTCGATCTGGGCGGCAACATCTACTACCTCGCCAAGATTTTCTCGACCGACGGTCTCTCCTTCGTCCAGGCAGTCTCCACCATGACCGGCATGAGCGTCGACGACTACAAGGCCATGATGATGGCTGGCGGGCGCTCGCCAGATGGCGTGCGCTCCATCAAGGAAGGCAAGTGATATGGCCAGACTGAGCGCAGGCATTGCAACCAGCCACGTCCCCCTGATGGGTGTCGCCATCGACCAGGGCAAGACTGAGGAAGACTACTTCAAGCCGATCTTTGCCGGCTATGAGTGGACAAAGGACTGGATCCAGAAGCTGGAAAACAAGCCTGATGTCGTGATCCTCGTTTACAACGACCACGCGTCCGCCTTCGACATGAATCTCATTCCGACCTTTGCCATCGGGTGCGGCGAGGAATTCCATCCCGCAGATGAAGGCTGGGGACCGCGCCCCGTGCCTCCGATCAAGAATGATCCGGACTTTGCCTGGCACCTCGCCCAGAGCCTCATCCTCGATGAGTTCGACATGACCATCATCAACCAGATGGATGTTGATCATGGTCTCACGGTTCCGCTGTCGGCCATGTTTGGCCAGCCGGAGGAGTGGCCGGTCAAGGTCGTGCCACTCGCCGTCAACGTCGTCACCTACCCCGTGCCATCCGGCAATCGCTGCTGGAAGCTTGGCGAAGCGATCGCCCGGGCTGTCGAAAGCTATCCGGAGGACCTCAACGTCCAGATCTGGGGCACCGGCGGCATGAGCCATCAGCTCCAGGGACCACGCGCCGGCCTGATCAATCAGGAATGGGACCGGAAATTCCTTGATGATCTGACCGCCAATCCGGAGCGCCTGCGGACCATCCCTCACATCGAATACCTCCGCGAGACTGGCTCGGAGGGCATCGAAATGGTGATGTGGCTGATCATGCGCGGCGCGCTGCAGGGCAAGGTCCACGAGCTGCACCGACACTATCACGTCCCCGCCTCGAATACGGCGGTGGGACATATCGTATTGGAGAATGGATGATGAAGATTGCACTCGCAGGCGCCGGCGCCTTCGGCGAAAAGCACCTTGATGGCCTCAACAAGATTAATGGCGTTGAGATTGTCGCGCTGGTTGGCCGCACGCTCGACAAGACGCAGGAAATCGCGACCCGCCGCGGTATAGGCAAGGCAACGACTGAGCTCGACGAAGTTCTCGCCATGCCGGAAGTCGACGCCGTCATTCTCTGCACGCCGACCCAGATGCACGCCTCCCAGGCGATTGCCTGCATGAACGCCGGCAAGCATGTCGAGGTCGAGATTCCGCTCGCGGACAGCTGGGAAGATACCAAGGCCGTCATGGCCAAGCAGAAAGAAACGGGTCTTGTCTGCATGGTCGGCCATACGCGCCGCTTCAACCCGTCTCATCAATGGGTGCACAACAAGATCAAGGCGGGCGACCTCTCCATCCAGCAAATGGATGTTCAGACCTATTTTTTCCGCCGTACCAACACCAATGCGAAGGGAGAAGCGCGCAGCTGGACCGACCACCTGCTCTGGCACCATGCCGCACACACTGTCGATTTGTTCCAGTACCAGACCGGTGAGAAGGTGGTCGTAGCGCAGGCTGTCGAAGGCCCGCAACATCCAATACTCGGCATCGCCATGGACATGTCGATCCAGCTGAAGACCGAGACTGGCAAGATCTGCACGCTCTCCCTAAGCTTCAATAATGACGGGCCGCTCGGAACATTCTTCCGCTATATCTGCGACAAGGGCACCTACATCGCCCGCTATGACGATCTTGTCGACGGCCGGGAAAACCCCATTGACGTTTCGAAGGTAGATGTCTCGATGAATGGCATCGAATTGCAGGATCGCGAATTCATCGCCGCGATCCGCGAAGGCAGAGAACCCAACAGTTCGGTCGCAAAAGTCCTGCCTTGCTACGAAACACTTTACCAGCTTCAACAGGGGATGAAATGATGAAGACCGATGTCGTCATCATTGGGGCCGGACCTGCTGGCCTGATGCTGGGACATCTTCTCCACCAAGCTGGGATCGGTATTGTTATTCTGGAGCGCAAGTCCGCTGCCCATGTGCTGTCGCGCATTCGTGCGGGCGTGCTGGAACAGGTGACCGTCGACCTGATCGATCAGCTCGGTCTCGGCGACCGCATGCACAAGGAAGGGCTGCCGCATGACGGCTTCTTTCTCGCCGACGGCGCACGCCTGATCCACATTAACATGACGGAGCTGGCGGGCCACAACGTGATGATCTATGGCCAAACGGAAGTGACCCGCGACCTGATGGACGCGTGCGACGCGCGCGGCGTGGACGTGATTTATGAAGCTGAGGACGTCAGCCTGCACGACGTCAACAGCGATACGCCTTCAGTGACCTACAGGAAGAATGGCGTAGAACACCGCCTCAATGCCCGGTTTATCGCAGGTTGCGACGGTTTCCATGGACCGTCGCGCCAGGTGATCCCGGCCTCGGTCGGCAAGGCCTATGAACGGGTCTATCCCTTTGGCTGGCTCGGCATCCTTGCCGATGTGCCGCCGTGTCACGAAGAGCTGATCTACGCCAATCACGCGAATGGGTTTGCGCTGGCGTCGATGCGCTCGAAGACCCGGGCACGCTATTATATCCAGGTGCCGCTGACCGAGCGGGTCGAGGACTGGCCGGATGACCGCCTCTGGGACGAACTCGCGCTTCGTCTTGGGCCGGAGACGGCGGAACATATGACGCGCGGGCCTGCACTCGAGAAGTCGATCGCCCCTTTGCGATCCTTCGTGTTCGAGCCGATGCGCTATGGCTCGCTCTTTCTCGCCGGCGATTCCGCGCACATTGTGCCGCCGACCGGGGCGAAAGGATTGAACCTGGCGTCCTCGGATGTCGCCTACCTGTCGAAGGCCCTCATCCAGTTTTTCAAGAAGGGCTTGAGCGAAGGAATCGACACCTATTCGCAAACTGCCCTCGCTCGCGTCTGGAAGTCCGAACGCTTCTCGTGGACACTGACCACACTCATGCACCGCTTTCCAAACGAGGGAGAATTTGGTCGGCGCGTGCAGATCGCCGAGCTCGATTACATCGCGGGATCGCGCGCGGCGCAAACAACCATTGCCGAAAACTATATCGGCCTACCGCTATAACTGCACACCACAGCTGACAGGAGAAATCTGAAATGCCGATGACCACTGCGCGTGTCGCAACTTCGAACGCCTCCAAGTACATGACCCAGCTCTGCAAGCACTGGTCGCACAAGTTCGAGACAATGATCGAC
>NZ_JBARZC010000313.1:0-2139 GCF_049649345.1 Henriciella sp.
TGTTCACGAATTCGCCGGTCGCGTGTTAGTAACAGGGCGGCAACTGTCGCTGCCCAGAAATCCCGCTTCTTCTGGGCAAGGAAGAAGATCGCAATATCCGTTTGTTCTTCGCTGGACCAGCGAAGAACCGATTGGGCCTCCTCTTCAGACAAGGACCCCAATGCTCCTACCAGAGCCTCGACCTGTGGAGAAAGGGCTTCCATCTTTAGCAGGGCGTCGAGAGACGACGAGAGCAGAAACGGACGAAAGCTCATGCGCAATCCATCCGTGAACAGCGCTAACGGAACCCGGATCGCCGGGCGCCCTTCAATCGAAAGCGTGAGGCGTGAACGTCTTTGCCTGTCTTCAACACCCTGCCCAGCGCCATGCCTGCTCCGCACCTCGAAGCTGAGACAGCCTGGTTCTTCATGAACTTCCTTGAACAGAAGCCCGGTTCCAGGCTTCCAGCCTCTCTCATCATCAATCTCATCCTCCGACCAGCCGAGGGCGAAGTTTAGGATCTCTTCGGGCTTCTGCTCTGGCTGTTCCGGCCGGCGCAACGGATCGGCAAAAACTGTCCCATAGTCGAGGTGAACGCGCCGGTCAGGGTACCGGTCCGCGAACATCTGAAACTGCGATGCCCGTAGTGCGCGGCTCAAGACGACCGGACGCATGGATGACATGAGAGCCGCAGACCAACCGCTGTCGCCTGCCTGCTGGCCAAATAGCGGGGCAAGGCTGAGGCGCCTTTCGGAGACCTCAAGACTCAGCATACCGTGGACCATTTCTTGCGTGCCTCCTCCGATTCGCCGCGCCGATACTGCGTAGCGCCCAGGCAGGAGGACCAGATGCGCAGCATCTTCAGGGCCTGCCAGAAAGATGCGGTGCACCGCACTTTCACCACTTCGCTGCAAAGTGACTTCAGCTGCGGCTTCCACATCAAGGCTAATGGCTACTTCGCGGCCCCCGGTCGCCCTATCTTCTGTCGCTGCATTCATTTTGGCACCTTCACAATTGTTGCAGGAGGTTCCAGATGGAACGGCTGGCTGCGATGCTCAGACGGTGGATGCTGCATGCGCACGACCAGTCGCCGCTCATCCAGGGGCAGGAAGAACCGCCAAGTCAGCTCGTCGTCTGCCCGGGTTACGACCGGGCCTTCATCCTGCCGGTCGGGACACACTTCGACCCGCAAGGCATCCAGTATGAGCTTCTGCGGCACGGTGTCGACCGCGACGGCAACCCTGGGCGTATCGACCGGCATCAACCGATGGCCAAATCCAGGCAGGCCGATCGTCGTCGGCTCAATGACACGGCCATGCAAAGCCAGAAACAGACGGTCCAGCGTGGTCATGACTTGACGACCCGTGACATACCAGAGTGAATTTTCTGGCTCGACGAAACTATCCTTCAGGCCCTGCAGCAGAACGTCGGTGAAGTAAGCAACGCCTTCATCAGGCGCGAATGCCGTGCCCGCATAGGGTGTTGCCGCTAGCGATACACTCCTGATTGAACCGAGCTTGCGATATCCGACACTTTTCGGGCGGTACGCATCGACCCCGCCCACCATCTCGGCAAGCTCCGTGATAACTTCCTGGCAAGCATCAAGAAAGACCCAGGCACCACTAGCCTTCATGCCGCTCGGCATCTCATCGGCAATCGATCGCACATCAAGCAGGCCCTCACCTCGATTATGCGAAGCCCCCCAGTCTTCGCAGACAAAAAGGCCACCACCATCCCGGCCTGCTACACCGTGAGAGCAGCCATAGAAAAAATAGACATCGCCCTCCTGACCGCGGTCGAGCCATGCATTGCTTGCCTTGCGCACACCCGCGATCGTACCGGGATCAACACTGTCATCCGGTCTTGGGTCGTGTGCTCCAAGATGAGCAAGCGTATCCTTGCCCGCATCATTGCGGGGGTCAGACAAGAGGCACTCGATGCTCGCAAGCGGAGCCAGAAATCTGTCTTGGTATGCCATCAGAAACTCGACCATAGCCCGGGCACTGTCGGGACATGCCTTGCGCTCGGGATTCCGGTCGGGCTTCACATGCGAAAACCGGCCGACGCCCAGAACCATCGCATGCATGCGCGGTCCCACGCCATCGAGCTTGCGTTCAAAAACCAGGGTCATCACTCAAGCAGTCCCGCTGTCTTGAGGCG
>NZ_JBARZC010000314.1:0-5971 GCF_049649345.1 Henriciella sp.
CTCAACACCTGCACCCGTCGATGAAGTCGCCGCGCAGGTGTCGCGAGTACAGCTGGAACTCTCGGCGATTCGCTAGTTCGTGATCGCGTCGATCAGGCCGACTGCCTCATAGGAATCCCAGGCCGCTTCGCCAGAAAGGCGGGCAATTTCGACGCCCTCTGCATCATAGATGACAGTGGTCGGAAAGCCGCGGGCGCCGGTGTCATACACCACGTCCCAGTTTTCCGGCGGGGCGAAATAGAAATCGAGCACGCCGCCGGTCAGTTCCTCGAGGCGCTGAATGGCGTAGTCCTTGTCCTCGGCCGCGTCGACGCTGATGGCGATAACCTGGAAGTCATCGCTGCCTCGTTCGGCTTCAAGCGCCGCCAGCGAGGGCATTTCCCGCTCACACGGGCCGCACCAGGTTGCCCAGAAATTGACGAGTGTCGTCTTGCCCTTGAAGGCGGCGAGGGATGTGACTTCGCCGTCGGGGCCTTCGAATGTGGCCTCCGACACGGTCTTTCCAGCCTCGCTCAGATCGAGCTTCGAGAGTGAGCCCGCGGCGTATTTCTCAAGGCTGCCCGAATTTCCGCCCTTGGAAGTCGCGCTCAGCAATGCAAAAGACACCGCAGCGATCAATCCGAGGATCATGACGGGTAAAGCGTATTTCACGAGGCGGGGCATTTCGCGCTCCATTCAACGGGACTGCACATATGGCGGATAAGCAAACCCAAGGCCAGCAGATGTGGGGAGGACGCTTTGCCGCGCAGCCCTCAGACATCATGCAATCGATCAATGCCTCTATTGACGTCGACAAGCGCATGGTGCTGCAGGATGTCGCCGGCAGCCGCGCCCATGCCGACATGCTGGCCGAGTGCGAAATCATTTCCGCAGAGGATAATGAGGCAATCCAGGGCGGGCTTGACCAAATCCTCACGGAAGTTGCGGCCGGGACATTCCCCTACCGCGTGGAGCTCGAAGACATCCATATGAATGTCGAGGCGCGCCTGAAAGAGATTATCGGCGAGCCGGCAGGCAGGCTGCACACGGCGCGGTCACGCAATGACCAAGTCGTGACGGACTTTCGTCTCTGGACGCGCGGGGCACTTGGCGAGGCGCAGGCCGGGATGCGGGCCCTTCAGAAAGCCCTCGTCGCCCGCGCCGGGGAGGTGACAGACGCGGTCATGCCGGGCTTTACGCACTTGCAGACCGCCCAGCCGGTCACGCTCGGCCATCACCTGCTCGCCTATGTCGAGATGATCGAGCGAGATAACGGCCGCTGCGCTGATGCTGCCCAGCGCCTCAATGAATCCCCGCTTGGCGCGGCCGCGCTTGCCGGCACGGGCTTCCCCATCGACCGCGACATGACGGCAGAGGCCCTTGGCTTCGACCGGCCGATGGGCAATTCGCTCGATGCTGTCTCTGCCCGCGATTTCGCGCTCGAAGCGCTGTCGGCTCTCGCTATCGCTGCGACTCATCTCTCCCGCCTCGCCGAAGAGATCGTCCTCTGGTCAAGCGCACAGTTCAACTTTGCGCGGCTGTCGGACGAATGGTCGACCGGCTCATCCATCATGCCGCAGAAACGCAATCCGGACGCCGCCGAGTTGATCCGCGCCAAGGCCTCTCTGATCGCCGGCCAGTTCGCGAGTCTTCAGGGCGCAGTCAAAGCCCTGCCGCTCGCCTATGCCAAGGATTTGCAGGACGACAAACGCCTCACTTTTGAAGCCTTCGACACGTTCGGCCTCAGCGTCAAAGCCATGACCGGCATGATCGAAACGATCAGCTTCAATCGCGAGGCCATGCGGGCTGCCGCCGCCAAAGGCTTCTCTACGGCGACAGACCTTGCCGACTATCTCGTCCGTGAGCTCAAAATGCCGTTCCGCGATGCGCACCACGTCACCGGACGCATCGTTGCCGCGGCAGAAGCAGAAGGCGCCGAGCTAGAAGCTTTGCCATTACAATCCATGCAGGCAATCGAACCACGCCTTACAGAAGACGTATTTTCCGTGCTAAGCGTTGAGGCCTCAGCAGCGAGCCGCCAGAGCTATGGTGGCACGTCGCCTGTTCGGGTTGGCGAACAGGTGGACCAATGGAAACAACGCCTCGGCCTGGAGACAGACACGGCATGAAGAAAACGATTCTCGTCACAACCGGCATCGCGCTTTCGAGCGTCCTGACAGGCTGCGGCATTCGCGGCGACCTGGAGCGCCCACCGCCGATTTTCTCAGACCCGCCAAGTGAAGAAGCGCAGACACCGGTCGATGCGCCGGCCGAATTTGCGATGGCGCCGGAGCGGTCTGACGATGCGGCCTATTACAACTCCCTCGGGGGCGAAATTCCGAAGCCTGATCCTGAAGCCGATGTCGGCGAAGACGGTCTCGGCGAAGTCTCGCCCGAATAAGGCGCGGGACCTGAGGCGTGCATCATTTCAGCTACAAGTCCGGACGTCTCCATTGTGAGGACGTCTCTCTGGATGCCATTGCAGATGCAGTGGGCACGCCGGTCTATGTCTATTCCTCCGCAACGCTCCGCCGACACGCCCGCGTCATCGGCGAGGCCTTTGAGGGCATGGACTGCCTGATTGCCTATTCGGTGAAGGCAAACGGCAATCTCGGCGTGTTGAAGACGCTGGCGGCGGAAGGCTGCGGCGCGGACGTGGTCAGCGGCGGCGAGTTGAAGCGCGCGAGAGCGGCCGGTATCCCGGCTTCGAAGATCGTCTTTTCCGGCGTCGGAAAGACCCGCGAGGAAATGCGCCTCGGCCTCGGCGAAGGCATTCACCAGTTCAATATCGAAAGCTCGGCTGAACTTGCCGTGCTCGCCGAAGAGGCCCAGCGCCTGGGCAAGACGGCAAAAGTCGCCGTGCGCGTGAACCCGGATGTGGCTGCAGGTGGGCACCCGAACATCTCCACCGGCAAGTCCGGCGACAAGTTTGGTGTGCCCTGGGAGGAGGCGGAACTCGCCTATGACCAGATCGCAGAAACGCAAGGCGTCGAAGCGGTCGGCGTCGATGTGCATATCGGCTCACAGATCGACCTGATCGCGCCCATGCGCGCCGCGTTTGAGCGCGTCATCACCTTGATCAAAAGGCTTCGCGACAAGGGCCATGCCATCACCCGCGTCGACCTCGGCGGCGGGCTCGGCATACCCTACAAGGCGTCTGACAATCCGCCGCCGCCGTCTGATTATGCCAACATGATCCGCGAGGTCACGGAGGGCCTCGGCCTGCAGGTCATTCTGGAGCCGGGCCGGGTCATCGCGGGCAATGCCGGCGTCATGGTCACAGAGGCGCTTTATACCAAGAAAGCGCCGAAGCGCACCTTCCTGATCGTCGATGCCGGCATGAATGACCTCATCCGCCCTGCCCTTTATCAGGCGCATCATGACTTCCTGCCTGTGCGCGAACGTGCAGCCGACGCAGAAACGGCAAGCTATGACGTCGTCGGCCCGATCTGCGAATCGACTGACAAATTCGCTGCAGAGCGCGTCATGCCGGTGATTGAACAGGGCGAACGGATCGCGATAATGTCAGCTGGAGCCTATGGCGCCGCGCTTTCGTCGCAATACAATGCAAGACCATTGGTGGCAGAAGTCCTCGTCGACGGCGCTCAATTCGCCGTCGTGCGCCGCCGGCCGAGTTTCGAGGACATGATTTCGCTGGAGACGACCCCTGATTGGCTGAACTGAAGCGTATCCCAGGTGTATCGACCAAGATCGCGCGAACCCGCGGCGCGCTCTGGAGACTGTGTGCTGCGCGCGCCTTCTGGCCCTTCCTTCTGCTGATCGCGACGTTCCTGTTTCTGACGCTGGCAGGCATTATCGACGCATCGACCGAGAAGTTTGCCTCCCTGTCGCTGATCATATTCGTCATCTCTCTGGGTGTGCTCGCCGTTCTCGGCTGGGCACGGTTTACCAGTCCGAGGCATGAAGACGCTGTCCGGCTCTTGGACAGGCAATCAGACTTGCGCCCGCTCAGCATGTTGCGCGACAGGCCGTCCCGTCCTGATGTGGAAGGGGTTGCGCTCTGGCGTGCCCATGAGACGCGCCTCACGGATGCCGCCCGCCGTCTCAGCGTGCCGAGCCTTGCAGCAGACTGGAAGCAGTTTGACCCTTTCTATCTGCGCTATGTCGTGCCCGCCGCCCTGGCCGTCCTGCTCGCCATGACGTGGCCTGTCGCGGGCGACCGTTTGAAAAGCGCGTTCGCGCCCGATTTTGGCAGCCTCTTCGGGGCAGAAACGATCCGCATCGAAGCCTGGATCACCCCGCCCGCCCACACAGGCCGTCCGCCCATCTTCCTGGCTGAAGCCGGCGATGATCTTCGCGTGCCTGCCGGGTCTGAAATTACCGTCCGCGCGCAGGCCCCGTCCGCTCCGAAACTCGTCATCCGCTCTGAGGATGACACGTTCAAGACCACTTTTGAGGAAACGCCTGAAGGCGCCTTTGAAGCCAAGGGCATCATCGCGGCTGACAGCGACATCAAGGTGATGTGGTGGGGCGAGCGGGCGATCTGGTCTGTGCGCGCATCGCCGGATGCGCCGCCGGAAGTCGAATGGGTTTCAGCGCCTGAAATGTCGCCCACGGACGAGACCGAATTTGCCTGGACAGTCTCCGATGATTACGGCGTGACGTTGCTGGAACTGGTCATGCTGCGGACCGATGGCGGGGGGGACGGCAGCGATGACGCTGTCGAGATACAGATGCCGTCGATTGCGCCAAAGGCCGCCGAGTCCGAAAGTGCGATCGACCTGACCCGCCATCGCTGGGCCGGTCTTGAGGTGACCGCCATGCTGCGCGCCACAGACGGCGCCGGGCAGGTCGGCCTCAGTGAGCCTGTCACCTTCGTCGTCCCGGAAAAGCTGCTTCTCCAGCCACTCGCGCGGGCTATTCAGGACATTCGGGTCACCATATTGCGCGAGGATGGCGACTACACAGATCTTGCCAGCAATGATGAAGCGCTGGAATCCGGTGCGATCTATACCGCCGCGACGCAGCGCATCACGGCAGCCCCGCCCGGCGTCCAGCGCGCGTCACGGATGATCGAGGCTGTCACCTATGAAGCGCCCCGCTACTTTGAGGATGTGAGCATCTATTTTGGCCTGCGCCACACAGATGCGATCCTGCAGGCGGCGTCTTCGACCGATGAGGCCGATACGACAGAGCCGCTCCTATGGTCGCTCGCCCTGCGGGCTGAATATGGTAGCGCAGCAGACGCCTTGCGCGCGCTGCAGGCAGCCCGGCAGGCGCTCGAAGAGGCGCTGCGGGATGGCGCGTCCGAAGCTGAAATCCAGCGCCGCCTCGAAGCGTTCAAACAGGCCGCGCAAAATTATCTTGCCGCACGCATGGCCGAAGCGCTCGCCAATGGTCTTGAAGCACCGGCTGACGACACAGACAGCGCCCAGAGCGGCGGCGGCTCGGGTCTTGGCGGGTCCGATTTCGCAGACATGCTCGACGCGCTATCGGACCTGACGGAGACCGGCGCAACCGATCAGGCGCGCCAACTCCTCGCTGACATCACGAACATGCTCGAAAACCTGCAATTCCAGCAGGGCAATGGCAGCGGCGAAGGTATGCCGGGCATGCCGGGGCAGCAGGGCGAGAATGACGAAGACGTGCCGCGCGAGGAACGCGAGCTTTCCGATACGCTGCAGGAGCTGTCAGATCTGCTGCGCGAACAGCGTGAACTGAATGACGATACGCTTGCCGAACAGCGCGGCGAACGGGGCAATCAGGGCCAGCAGCCTGGCGACCAGAATGAAAACGGTGAAGGCCAGAGCCTTGCTGACCGTCAGGACGGGCTTGGCGATCTGGTTGATGAGCTGGAGCGCCGGCTCGGCGAAGAGGGCAGCGCCGGCGGCGAACCCGGCGACGAAGATGGCGAAGGTGCAGGCGGGGTCAATCCGGACCTGCTCGACGCCATTGAGCGCGCCCAGCGCCGTGCTGCAGAAGGCCTGCGCGACGGCAATACGATGCGCGCCCAACGCAACCAGAATGAAGC
>NZ_JBARZC010000315.1:0-2006 GCF_049649345.1 Henriciella sp.
GGGTCAGGATGATCGAACAATCCTGATCAGCGAGCGCCATGTTGAAGATCTCGGTCGCCCGCCCAAGATCTCGCGACGAGAAAGACATCTTGCTCATTGCATCAATGATGGGCCGGGCATCGAAAGAGGTCATGTCGACATGCTCGACCGGATTGCTCAGAAGCTCGGCCTTGCGGTTGGATTGCTCAGACATAGAAGGGGGACTCCGTTTGGTTGGAGGGGTTGTAACGAGGAGAGAATAAGGGGTCCAGATAAAGCGGAATGCCCGATCCTCAGACCGGGCATTCGAATTTAACCTGCTGAATGGGCCTTACGCCATGACGGCGACAGTTGTTTCGCTGTAGAACCCGTTGAATCGTGACGAAAGCGCCTGCCCATAGGCACCGAGATGGCAGACCTCGATCCAGTCGCCTTCGCCGACATCGCCGGGCAGGTCAAATGGGCCATTCATGACATCGAGGCTGTCGCAGGTCGGGCCGAAGAACCGAAACATCTCACTTGGCGCCGCCGGGCGAGGGGCCGCACGGTGAAGTTTGACCGGAAATTTCCAGGCGCACTGCGCGGCATCGAACAGGGAGCCGTAGCTACCATCATTCAGGTACAGATCCTCGCCTTTGCGAAGTTCCACGCGCGCCAGGGTCGAGCCGCCTTGTGCGCAGAGCGCGCGGCCCGGCTCACCAAGTACTTGAAGCCCGTCAAAGCCGTTCGCCTGAAGGGCCTCGCGGATCGCGTCGAAATAGGTATCCATTGGCTTTGGAGCCATGCCGGGATAGGCGACGGGAAACCCGCCGCCACAGTCGACAGAATCTATTGACACACCGGCCTTGTGCAGGATCGCACGAACCCAGGCGAGAGCACGGCCATACTCGGCTGAGTTCAGGCACTGGGAGCCGACATGAAAGGTCACACCGAGTAGGGCCGCATGGTGGCGAGCATCCCGAAGCAGCTCGACGGCCTCTTCATGCGTTGCGCCGAACTTGCCTGACAGCGGCATTGCAGCTTCACCCTTCGGCAGCGCAAGACGCAGGTGGAGGCTCAGATCATCTGCATAGCCGGTCTCTTCAAGGATCTTTGCGAGCTCATCGGAAGAATCGAATGCAAAATCGCGCACGCCTTCATTATAGGCATGGCGAATCGTTGCCCGCGATTTCACCGGATGCATCAGGAAGAGTTTCGCGGATGGGGCCACGGCGCGGACGAGCTCGCTTTCACGGGTCGAGGCACCATCGAACGTGCGCACGCCGCTTGTCCAGAGCGTCTTCAGGACGGCCGGATGCGGATTAGCCTTTACGGCATAGAGGACCTTGCCTGGAAACCCGTTCAGAAAGACTTTCGCCGCAGCCGCGATCTTTTTCGGATAAAGCACGAAGATGGCGTCGTCACCTTCATAGGCGCGAAGAACATCGCCAACGCTCGCAAAGGCCGGGAGGCCTGAGCGGTTATCGATATCTGGAAGTATGGCTGGGCGCGCCAGAGGCGCAAATTCTGTTTTAAACATCATCGGAAAACTGATTTTTGCCGGCAGAACGCCGGTGAACTTTGAGACTACATCACATCGGGAACGTGTGACGCGCGGCAAGGTTCGGCGGGCATTACGTCGCCCGCTACGGCCTTATAAGTTCAGCGACCGCAGCCGCATAGTCTCCAAACTTCCGATCATAATAGTGATAAAGGCCCGTATCAAATGCGACGGCCAAAATTGAAGGAGAAGTCGCAAAAGCGATCATGTGCGGTGTCATCCAAGTATCCTCGTCAAGCATGACCGGCCGGTTCAGACCGATGATGAAGTGAAGACAGTTGGGCTCACCCGTACTGACGACCTTTCGGACCCGTCGTAGCTCGCTTGCTTGTCGAGGGGGGAGATAGATAAATCCGGCTGAAAATTCAAGTGGTTTTTGCGTCAGCCAATGCTGAAAACCCGCGGGCTAGGTCTTCGATGAGATCCTCGGTGTCCTCTAGGCCCACATGAAGCCGCACAAGTTTTCCCTCGGCTGAAGCTGTCCAGT
>NZ_JBARZC010000316.1:0-2003 GCF_049649345.1 Henriciella sp.
AAGCAGAACCTCTTCGGATAGGTGTTGTTCGAGCATCGACAGATTGATGAATCCCTGCTCATCCACGGGCAGATATTGAACATCATATTCGAGCTGTTGCTGTAGGGCACGGCTCGCTGCGAGCACGCATTTATGCTCGGTCGCGCCGATGAGGAGGCGCCGGCGCTTGCCTCCAGCCGCGCGCCGGGCAAGCCCGAGAAGGGCGAGATTGTTCGCTTCGGTGGCACCTGATGTGAAGATGATTTCGTCGGCGTCCGCGCCAATCAGATCACCGATCGTTGCTGCCGCTGCTTTGACTGCCTGCGATGATTTCCAAGGGTCTTGCCCGGTAGCAAGCGAGCCTGGGCGAGATGGCGCTCGATGCGGCGCCGATCGCGTTCGGCCAGTTCGTGTTCCACCAGGGCGCTGAGCAGGCGGGCCGCGCCCCAGCCTTCCTTGTCCGCCTGTTCGGCGAAGCGCGGCCACAGCGTCTTGATAGCCGGCAGGCGCAGCTCGTTCAGGGCGAGCGTGAGGCGGGCGGCGTCGATGCTGGAATTGGTCATGCCGCAGCCGCTTCACCGATCGTCACATTGCCCACCAGCTGGTCGTAGGAGGACAGCTCGGCCAGCTGGACGTTGACCCCGGGCAGACTGCCGGGCGGCGGCGCGAAGAGCGCGCGCAGGGCTACGATGTTTGGCCATCGGTTCTGCCGTAAATCCTCTTCGATCTGGGCGGCAAGTTCCGCATCGCAGCCTCGGTCGTGCGCCAGCGCCAGCAGATCGACCGTCATCCGGCAGGCTTGCTTGTCGCCGGTCCGCTCCAGCAGCACCGCGAACATGTCGCGGAAGGCCCGGCGCGAAAACAACTGGTCGCGATAGACCAGCCCCATCAGCGCCATCGGTTTTTTGCGCAGCGAATGGATGACGTGGTGGTAGTTAACCACGTGGCCGTGGCTGCCGCCCGGCGTGGGCCGCCCGCGTGGCAGTGTTTGCAGGAAGGTAGCGCCGAGATAAAGCTCGAGCCGGTCGTCGTAGAGTCGCACCCGCAGCCGGTGACCGATCAGCCGAGATGGCACGGTGTAGAAGACCTTGCGCAGCAGAAACCCGCCGGGTGAGGTGATACGCACCGCGACCTCCTCGTAATCTGTGGTGCGCCGGGCGGGCAGCGGCCCCAGATGGGCGCGTTCCGCGTCGATCCGCTTGGCATTGCGCGCGTTGATCCGGCCGGTGATCTCGTCGACGAAACGGCGATAGGCGGTAAGGTCTTCGAAGTCGCGCGACCCGCGCATCACCAGCGCGTCCTCGATGGCCCGCTTCAGATGACCGTGGGGTCCTTCGATGGACCCGTTCTCATGCGCCACGCCTTTGGTATTACGCGAGGGGGCCATGCCGTAGTGGCGACAGAGCGCGTCAAAACGATCGGTAAGGTCAGCCTGGGTGGCCTTGTCCAGATTCCTGAACGCGGCCGAGAGGCTATCCGTCCGATGATTGGCCGGCACGCCGCCGAGCGACCAGAGCGCGTTTTGCAGCCCCTCGGCCAGGGCGACATAGCTCTCCCCGCCGAGCACGACATGCGCGTGCTCGAAACCGGAATAGGCCAGCCGGAAGTGATAGAGCCGGTGATCCAGCGGCTGACCGGCGATCCCGACGCCGAGCTTGCCCATGTCGGTGAAATCCGACAGCCCCATCCGGCCGGGTTCATGCGTTTGACGGAAGATCACCTCCTGCTCGGGGCCATGCTCGGCCCTCCAGGCCCGGAGCCGCCGCTCCAGCGTGCGGCGGATACCGGGGCCGAGATCGGAATGTCGGCGCAGCAGTTCCTCGAAGATGGCGACCGGCCGCAGCCCCGGTGACGATTGCAGCAGCGGAACCACCTCGGTCTCGAAAATCTCGCCGAGCGGGTCCGGACGGCGTCTGCTCCGCGGGGTCTTTTTCTGCGAGGGAAGGGTCTGGTCGGCTTGCAGCCGATACCCCGTTGCCTGGCTGATCCCGGCCTTGGCCGCCGCTACGGGAACGGAATGGGTC
>NZ_JBARZC010000317.1:0-12917 GCF_049649345.1 Henriciella sp.
CTCGCCTGAAGCGGTCTTCAAGTCATTCAGCAGCTCGCGGACTTCATCCTCCTCCCAGGCATAGCTGCGCTGGTAGGGCGGCATTTTGAGCTCGACGCCGGGTGCAAGAATGTCCGCGAGGCTGCACTCCCGCGCTCTAATCCCTGAATCCATTGAAATCCCCGCCTGAGTGTCTAGTGGTTACTTACGCCCCGATTAACCGTCCTTTTTGAGGGAGAACACTCTTCATTCGGACGTTTTTGGGCAGGTGTGACAGGAGCGCAACGCCAGTATGAAGTGGGTGAATTTCGAAGTTGACGGTCAATTGTGGTGCGGACTGTTGCAAAACCAGCATATTTCAACGCTTGGTACAGGTTGCCTCAGCCAGTTTCTCGGCCAGCTGGACAGCAAAAATTTTTCAGCGCGCACCCGGCGGCTCATCCCGCTTGAGGACGTCAGGCTGCGCCAGCCGATCATCCGGCCGGGCAAGATTCTCGGCATCGGCCTTAACTATGCCGCCCATGTCGCCGAAAGCGTGAGCTTTGTTTCCAATGACAGGCCCGAGATCCAGAAATGGTTCAACAAGCAAGCGACGGCCGCCGCGGGGCCGGGCGATCCGATCCATGTGCCGGCCGTCTCGGACCAGGTCGACTATGAAGCAGAGCTTGTTGTCGTCATCGGCAAGACCGGCCGGCATGTCCCGCCCGAGCGCGCCATGGAAGTGGTGGCCGGTTTCACCTGCGGGTGCGATGTCTCGGTGCGGGACTGGCAGCGCGCCAGCCCGACCATGATCATGGGCAAGGGCTTCGACACGCACGCCCCCTTTGGCCCGGCGCTGGTGACACCTGACGAGGTTGGCGAGCTGTCCGGTCTGTCCATTAGCGGCTATGTTAATGACGAGCTGCGCCAGGAGGCGCGGCTCGGGGACATGATTCACAAGATCCCGGAACAGATCGCCCATCTGAGCGCTGCATTCACGCTGGAACCGGGCGATGTCATCTTTACAGGCACTCCCGCCGGCGTCGGGGCTGGGCATGCGCCGCCGAAATGGCTGAAAGCCGGGGACATCGTGCGTGTGGAAATCGAGAATGTCGGATGTCTGGAGAACCCCGTTATCACTGAAACTGGCACGTCCCGCATCGGCGAAGAGCGTCTTTGAATGCGTCACACCTTAATCGTCATAGCCTCCGTCATGCTTGCAGCCTGCGACATAGGCAGCACGGCCTCTGTCCGCGCGCCGGAACAGGCGAAGGCTGAATTCCAGGTGGCGCCCGGCGATTTTGCGGTTGAGCCCTGCAGCGACGAGACCAACTCTCCGTGCGCCCTTGTCCATGCCGGCGGCAAGAGCTTCCTGTTCGGTGCCCCGGCAGGACTGTCCGGCGACCTCACAGCAGAACGTCTCGCCAATCTTGATGGTTCGCTTCTCTTTTCACTGCTGCCGCGCGATATCGAAGGACTCGACGAAGTGCGTAATCGCGGCTGGCGGGCCGGGCGGGCCGACGCGCTTGTGGTGGCCGGACCGGAAGGCACAGGGGAGATGCTCGAAGCGCTCAACCTCGCCTATGAGCAACCAGACGCGCTGAGCTTTGTCGATGAGGGCGCGCCCCGCGGCGGGTTTGACGCAGCTCTGTTGCAAGGCGGTGTGGAAGTCCTCAGCCAGGCACTCGCCTTCGATACGGGCGATGTGAAAGTGGTCGGGCTGGCCGCGTCCGGACCGTACATCACCTACCGGATCGGCTATCGTGACCTGTCGGGCAACTGGCACGACCTTGTGCTTCGTCCCTGCACAGGGCCAGAGGCCGCTGCAGCCGATTATGAAAGCGCGCCGCGATCGCAGACTGTGCTGAGCTGTGACGGTGAGGGCGCCGACATGGCCTGGCCGCTGACAGAGCCCGTAAAGATTTCAGGTTAGGACCGCCAGAAAAAGCAACGGGGTCCCGCCTTGGCAGGACCCCGGTCTCCCCCGAGACGCCCCCGTCCGGCCAAATAGGCCGCGGACATCAAGGCGCGGGTCGCCTGTTATGAGTATCTCCGTTCGCAGCGGAGTCAAACGACTTGTTCCGCTTCTGCGCACGATCCTGAAAAGTGTGTCCTCTGTGACACGCTGTGGGCAAGTCTGCTCACATCATTGGCAAGAGCCCCAAATCAGGCCTAAAGCTACCAATTCGTTAACACTTGGCGGCTAGCTGTTAAGGTTAAGCGAATTTGGGGCTGACGGGTTTATGATCGGAATTCTGTTCTTTTTCTATGTCGCTATCGGCGCTGCGCTGGGATTCGGCCTGTATTCCTATGCAGGCTTCGCGATTCCTATGTCCGTTGCGCTGGGCGCTGTGACGACAGTGCTTCTGGGGCAGTTTCATCTGCTGATCGCACATGTGATGAAGTCGGGCCAAACCGAGGACGATCTGCGCCGCATAGAGAAGACCAATGCAGCAACGCGTGAGCGTCTCGACATGGTGGAAGCGCGCACGGAAAGCGTTGAGTCGACGGTAAAGCATGAGCTGACAGAGCGCCGCGACGCGCTGGTCAGCGAGATGCGCCAGCTCGAAGGCCTGATCGACCGCCTGTCACACAATTTCGAATCCCGGCTCTCTTCCACGACGGCAGCGGAGGTCAGGCCTACCGAGGACGCCGTCCTGCGCCACGTGAAGGACGCCTTGCAGGATGGCCGTGTCGATCTGCATCTGCAGCCCATCGTGTCGCTGCCGCAGCGCCGCGTCGCTTTCTATGAAGGCTTTACGCGCCTGCGCCGTCCGGATGGCTCGCTCATCCTGCCAGCGGAGTTTCTCGATGCTGCCCGCCGCGCACGGCTGATGGGCGTGATCGACAATATGCTGCTCTTCCGCTGCGTACAGATCGTTCGCCGGCTGTCCGAGCGGGACCGCCGCGTCGGTGTGTTCTGCAATATCTCGACCCATTCGCTCACCGACGATCAGTTCTTCCCGCACTTCCTCGAATTCATGCGCGAGAACCGGGACTTGTCCGGGGCGCTGATCTTTGAAATCCCGTCTGACCGTTTCGAGAATCGCTCGCGTGAGCTGCGCGGCGCTATGGAAAAGCTGACGGCGCTCGGCTTCCGCTTCTCGATCGACCATGCAACCGACCTCTCCATTGATCTGCCACGCCTGCAGGATGCCGGCGTGCGGTTCGTGAAGATGAAGGGCGGCGATCTCATCACCCAGCTGCGCGACCCGTCCGGTCCGCGCCCGGTTTCCAATGTTCACCGCCGGATCGATGGCGAAGAAGTCACGGCCGTGTGCTCGCGCTTTGGTGTCACGCTGATCGCCGAAAAGATCGAGGAAGAGGTGAGTGTCGTCGAAGTGCTCGAATACGACATTCCTTATGGCCAGGGCCATGTCTTCGGCGCCCCCAAGCCAATCAAGTCGTCGCTCATGGAAGAGACTGCACCGCCGGCCGACTTCCTCGCCCGGATTTCGAGCTTCGGTTAGTGCGCGTGTGGTTTGACCGCACGGCGGGCGCTCACTACTGAGCTTGCGAATGACAAAACCAGACTTTCCGGCAGGCCTGTCCGACATCGCCGACCAGTATGACACCATCTTCTGCGATGTGTGGGGCGTGATCCATAATGGCCGGCGCGCCTATGATGCGGCCTGCGACGCCCTGATGAAATTCCGCGAGGGCGGCGGAACCGTCGTGCTGATTACGAACGCGCCCGTCCCGAAGGCGCAGGTCATCTCCTATTTCGAGCCGATGGGGGTGCCCGATGAGGCGTTTGACGATTGTGTCTCCTCAGGCGATGCGACCCGCGATGAACTCAGCCGCCGCAAGGATGAGAAATTCTGGCGCATGGGCGTCGATGCCGGGTGGGAACGCGATGCCTTCCTCTATAAAGGGCTCGATCTCAAATTCGTGCCGCCTGAAGAAGCCGAGACGCTGCTCTGCATCGGCCTTGAAGACCAGGTCAATGACGACCCTGAAGATTATCGCGACCGGCTGAAACGCGGCGCAGAGCGCGGTCTGCCGATGATCTGCGCCAATCCGGATATCAAAGTCCGTGTGGGCGATCAGCTTGTCTGGTGCGCCGGCGCGCTCGCCCGTATCTATGAGGACGAAGGCGGCAAGGTCATCTATCCAGGCAAGCCGCACGAAGCCATCTACCGGCTTGCAGCCGAGCGGGCAGAAGCGGTTCGTGGAAAGCCGCCTGAAACTGTGCTCTGCATCGGCGACAGCCCGGCCACCGACATGCGCGGCGCGATCATGCACGGCCATGATGGCCTCTATGTCGGCACAGGCCTTGCCGAGCATGGCGCGGACTTTGAGGGCGAACTCATTGCGCTGCTCGATGAGTATGAGACGACGGCCCGATGGGCGATGCCGGCGCTGAGGTGGTGACCTTTGCGCCGACGCGATGTAACAGAAACAGGTTGAGACTATCGGAGTATCGCTGATGAGCGCCAAAGACGGTTACAGATTCGAAGAGTTGAGTGTGGGGATGGCGCATGAGACGCACCACACGATCACTGAAGAGGACATCAACCTCTTCGCTAAAGTGTCGGGTGACTTCAACCCGATCCACATGGATGACGCGTACGCGAAGAAGACGGCCTTCGGGCAGCGAATCGCCCATGGCGCGCTGACGGCGAGCTATATTTCGGGCATTCTCGGCAATGACCTGCCGGGGCCGGGCGCGATCTTTACCCATCTCGAAATGCGCTTCCGCCGCCCGGTCTTCATCGGTGACACCGTCACCGCACGCGCCGAAATCACAGAACTGATCGAGCGCGGCAATCGAGTGACGTTGAAGATCACCTGCCTGGTCAACGACAAGGCGGTTGTGGCGGGCGAAGCCAAGGTCATGGTGCCCCCGCGGGATAATTGATGGCCGTTCACGCCGACTTTCGAAATCTGCCGGAAAGCGCCCGCGGCCATTCGGTCGCGCTTGGCAATTTTGATGGCGTGCATGCGGGTCATCAGGCGGTGATTGATGCAGCGAGGCTGGACGGCAAAAAGCTCGGGATCGCGACGTTCGAGCCGCCGCCGCGCGCCTATTTCCGCCCGAATGATCCGCCTTTCCGTATTTATCGCCCGGCGCGGCGCAACGCCAGGCTGATCGAGCTTGGCGCAGAGGCTGTGTTCGAATTGCCTTTTACCGGCGAGATGGCCTCAATGACGGATGAAGAGTTCTGCCGCATCGTCCTGCATGAGGGGCTCGGTGTCTCGCACGTCGCTGTCGGGTTTGACTTTCGCTTCGGTCGCGGACGCATGGGCGACGCCGGGCGGCTGTCTTCGCTCGGCCGGTCTCTCGGCTTTGATGTCTCGGTCGTCGAGCGCGTCGAGGGTCTGGATGCGGCCAAGGCCTCATCGACCGGTATCCGCGAGGCCTTGATCGCCGGCGAGCCGCAAAAAGCCGCCGCGATGCTCGGCCATGCCTGGATCGCTGACGGCACGGTCGAGCATGGCGAAAAGCGCGGCCGCACGATCGGCTTTCCGACCGCCAACATCCATCTCGGCAGCCTGATCCATCCGCGCCATGGCGTCTATGCGGTGAAGGCCCGGATCGACAGGCAGGGCGATTGGATGCCGGCTGTCGCCAATTTCGGCCGGACCCCGACAACCGGCGTGCGCGACCCGCTGCTGGAGACGTTCATTTTCGACTTCGACCGCGACATTTATGGCCACTTCCTGGAGGTCGAACTCCACCACTATTTGAGGCCGGAGCTTGCTTTTCCATCTGTCGACGACATGGTCGAGCAGATGAAAGCCGATTGCGAAGACGCAAAGGCGCACCTCGCGGGATAAGCCTTTGATCCGGGGTGACATTCACGCGAAGCAGCTTAAAACTGGGCGTCTCGAATGAGGGGAAGACTATGAAATTCATACCACTCGTCGCAGCCGCGGCGGCGTTTACACTACCGGCTCTGGCCCAGGGCTCCGAGCTGATCACATCCGTCACCGAAGACAGCCTTGCCGCTTTTGCTGAATCGCAGGGCGACGAAGTGCTGGGCTTTGGCGAAGCCGGCGAAGTCTCGGTGCGGGCCCAGACCGAAGACGGGACGATCTACTATCTCACCGGCACGGCCTGTACTGACGGCTCCTGTGCCGGCATCAATATGAGCGCGCGTTTCGACGCCAATGAGCTTGTCACCTATGAGAAGCTGAATGACGCCAATCTGCGCCGCGCCGCCGTCAGCGTCTGGAAGCTCGACAATACGCTCGGCATTTCGCGCTATGTCATTCTCGATGGCGGCCAGACCATGGACAACATCCAGATCAATTTCGACAATTTCATCGCGATCGTGCCGACCGTGATCGACTTGTTCTACGAGGAATAGGTCCGATTGCGGCAGGGTGGATGACATCGCGCAAAGGCTCTGCTAGAGCCGCAGGCGTTATGAAGACCCAGGCCATATACTCCGCGATTCGAATTAGCCGCCCGGCTTTGCGATGAGCGGCCTCGATTAGGGGCGTCAGGCGAAGCCGGGGCTATCCCTTTGCGACCTGAGGACAACTGCTAATTCGAGACTGACCAGATATAATGAGCAACGACACCACGACGGATGCGGGTCACGACTATCGCGACACGCTCTTTCTGCCCAAGACCGACTTTCCGATGCGCGGCGGCCTGCCAAAGGCCGAGCCGAAATGGATCGAGCGCTGGGATGAGATGAAGCTCTACAACCGCCTGCGCGAGGATGCCAAGGCGCGCGGCGCCGAGCCCTTCATCCTGCATGATGGCCCGCCCTATGCGAACGGCCCGATCCACCTCGGCACGGCGATGAACAAGATCCTCAAGGACCTTGTCGTGCGCGGCCACCAGATGCTGGGCTATGACGCCTCTTACATCCCCGGCTGGGACTGCCACGGCCTGCCGATCGAGTGGAAAGTCGAGGAAGAATTCCGTTCAAAGGGCCGCGGCAAGGATGATGTGCCGGGCGACGAGTTCCGCGCGGCCTGCCGTGAATACGCCGCCAAATGGATCGAAGTCCAGAAACATGGCTTCCGCCGCTGCGGCGTCGAGGGCGAGTGGGACAATCCCTACCTGACCATGAACTTCGAGTCTGAAGCCGCCACCGTGCGCGAATTCCTTCGCGTCGCCATGTCGGGTCGGCTCGTGCGGGGCTCCAAGCCGATCATGTGGTCGCCTGTCGAACGCACCGCGCTTGCGGAAGCCGAAGTCGAATATCACGACCGCAAGGTGCCGGTGATCTGGGTGAAGTTCCCGGTCAAAGTTGGATCGGGCTCGCATCCTGTTGGAGAGCCGGGCCAGCGCCCGCCTTACACAGATGCTTCGGTCGTCATCTGGACGACCACGCCGTGGACGATCCCGGCCAATCAGGCCGTCAGCTTCAATCCGTCCATTGCCTACGGTCTCTATGAAGTCGAAAGTGTGATGAGCGAGGAAGAACTCGGCTTCGCCCCGTTCGCGAAGCCGAATGACAGATACGTTCTTGCGGATGCACTAGCGCAGACTGTTATGGACAGTGCAAAAGTGTCCAGCTTCAAACGGCTTGGAGACGTTGATCCATCGGGGGCTGTTCTTGAGCATCCGCTTGCCAGCCTCTCCGACTTCTACAAACAACCCATCCCCATGCTCGCGGGTGACCACGTCAACGATGATGCCGGGACGGGCTTCGTGCACACCGCGCCTGCCCATGGCGAGGACGACTTCCTCGTCTGGATCGCATCGGGCCACAAAGCCTCAGATATCCGCGACATCGTCAATCAGGACGGCGTCTATGAGCATGACGAGCTGCCCGAACAACTTCAGGGCCTCGATATCATCCGCACGTCGGGCAAGAAGCGCGGCGAGCAGGGCAAGGCCAATCCGGAAGTCATGCGCCTGCTGACCGAGGCCGGAAACCTCCTCTCACGCGGCGTGACCATGATCCGCGATGCCCACTCCTGGCGCTCCAAAGCCCCCGTCATCCGCCGGGCAACCCCGCAATGGTTCATCGCAATGGACAAGACGGCCTCTGACGGCACCGCGCCGCTGCGTGATCTTGCCCTCAAGGCGCTCGATGATACCGGCTTCGTGCCGCCGCAATTGCGAAACCGGATCACCTCTATGGTCGCGGATCGTCCCGACTGGCTGATCTCGCGCCAGCGCAATTGGGGCGTGCCGATCACGCTGCTCGTTAGTCCGTCTGGCTTCCCCCACACCGACACCGCTAATGGTCCTCTAACCGAAGAGCAGGCGAATGAAGTCAACAAACGTATCCTCGATGCCATCGCGGCCGAAGGCGTCGAAGCCTGGTTCTCCGCCGATGCCGCGAAATTCCTCGAGGGAATCGTAGATGCGGCGGGCTGGGAGAAGGTAAATGACGTGCTCGACGTCTGGTTCGACAGTGGCACGACCCACGCCTTCACGCTTCGTGATCGCGGCATCATCGACGAGAAGACCGGGCAGGCCGATGTCTATCTTGAAGGCTCCGACCAGCATCGCGGCTGGTTCCAGTCCTCTCTGCTTGAGAACTGCGCCACACGCGGCATGGCCCCTTACAAGACGGTCGTCACTCACGGCTTTATCGTCGACGCCGACGGCAAGAAGATGTCCAAATCGCTCGGCAACACGGTCGAGCCGCAAAAGGTCGCCGACCAGTTCGGCATCGAGATCCTGCGTCTCTGGACGGCGAGCTCGGACTTTACCGAAGACCTGCGCATCTCCGACGATATCCTGAAGACAAACGCTGAATCCTATCGCCGTCTGCGCAACACGCTGCGCTATCTGCTCGGCGCGCTCGAAGGCTATGATGAGAGCGAGGCGGTTGCCCGAGATGAGATGCCGGGCCTGGAAAAATGGGTCCTGCACCGCCTCGCTGAAAGTGACGCACTCGTGCGCAAGTCCTATGAGGCTTTCGACTTCAAGCGCGTCATGTCGGCCATGCTGAACTTCTGCGGCGTCGATCTCTCGGCCATCTATTTCGATATCCGCAAGGACAGCCTCTATTGCGACGCGCCGTCTGATACGCGCCGCCGCGCGAATCGCACCGTGATGAGCCTCATCCTCGAGCGTCTGGTCACATGGCTCGCGCCGATCATGCCGTTCACCACCGAGGAAGCCTTCCTGATGAGCCATTTCGCAGGCCGGGCTGACAGTGTCCACTTGCTGCTCTTCCCGGAGACGCCGGATAGCTGGCGCGATGAGGCACTGGCGCAGCGCTGGGAGAAGATCTTCAAGGTCCGCCGCGTCGTGACAGGCGCGCTCGAGATCGAACGCCGCGAAAAGCGGATCGGCGCCTCACTGGAAGCTGCCCCTGAGGTCTATATCGAAGACAAGGCGCTGATCGAGGCGTTCGAGGGCGAGAGCCCGGCCGATCTCTTCATCACATCCGGCGCAACCCTCATCCATGGCGAGGGCCCGGCGAACGCTTACCGGCTGGAAGACACAACCGGCGTGGCTGTCGTGCCGAAGAAAGCCAGCGGCATCAAATGCGCGCGCAGCTGGAAATATTTCGACCCGGTCACGGCTGATCCGGCCTATCCGGACATCACGCCGCGCGATGCCGCCGCGGTCAAGGAAATCAGGAGTGCCGCCTGATGGGATCTGCGCAGAACCGGATGATCTGGCTGGCCGTGATCGTCGCGATCATTGTTTCCGATCAGTTCACAAAGTGGCTGATCCTGAGCAATCCGACTTTCAATGCCGTGCCGTGCCTTGATCCAGTCGTTGCCTGCGGGCGCATCCAGATCTCGTCTGTGTTCGATCTCACCATGCTCTGGAATCGCGGCATCAGCTTCGGCACGCTGCAGTCAGAAGGCATCATGCGCTGGGTCCTCGTCCTGGTGACCACAGGCATTGCCGGCGGCTTTACCTACTGGCTATTCAAGGCTGAGCGCTGGCTGACCTGCCTGTCTCTGGCACTGGTTGTCGGGGGCGCTGTCGGCAATCTGATCGACCGGGTACGCTTCGGCGCTGTTGTGGATTTTCTGGACTTTTCAGGCCCATGGTTTGGCGTGACCATCGGCGGATGGCCGGTCGGCTTCCCGTGGGTGTTCAATATCGCAGACGCGGGAATAACTGTCGGCGCGGTCTTGCTGTTTCTCGATCAGTTTTTAATGTCGCGATCAAAGGCCGGTGAAGCGACCGGCGCTTAAACGAAGTGATGAAGTGAGGACGCCAATGAAGAAGGCAATATTGACCACCGCGGCGATGGGGGCGCTCCTTGCAAGCGGGGGGTGCTCGATTTTCGGCAATAATGGCGGGCCTGCCGGGCCTGACGAGTTCCGTGTGGTGACCAAGGCGCCGCTATCGGTGCCGCCTGAATACAGCCTGCGCCCGCCGGCTGCCGGCACGTCTGTCCCGGCTGAAGCCGATCCGAGCCGTGCGCCTGTTGCAGCTGCATTTGGCACGACGATAGGCGAGGATGCCAGCGCCGTTGAGCGCGCGCTTGTCGAGGCTGCCGGCGCCAATGCCGTCAATCCGATGATCCGGTCCGTGATCGACTATGAAGAGGCAGGCACAGTCCGCAAGACGCGCGACGATGCCGACCAGATCCTGACCTATCAGGGCGATGGCACGGTCGATGACAACGCAACCGGCAACGAGGCTGTCACCATTGCGCGCGGCAGCGGAGAGCGTATCAAGCTACCTGGAACTTAATGTCAGGTTCACATAGAATTTGGTCTGATCATCCAGACATAAACCGGAGAGAGGATATGAGAATTTTTCTTGCGGGAGGTCTGGTGGCGACAGCCATGTTCGCCGGACCTGCCCAGGCTGATACAGCCGAAGCAGAATGGACGCCGTCCACATTCCAATTGTCGAACGGCATGGACGTTGTCGTCCTGCCCGATCATCGCGCGCCTGTCGTGACGCACATGGTCTGGTACAAGGTCGGCGCCGTCGATGAAGACCCCGGAAAGTCCGGCATCGCGCACCTGTTTGAACATGTCATGTTCAAGGAAACCGACGATATCGGACCGGAAGAGTTCACCACCATTGTCCAGCGCAATGGCGGCCAGCTCAATGCTTTCACCAGCTGGGACTACACTGCTTACTATGAGCGCGTCGCCAAGACACAGCTCGAAACGATGATGGAGCTCGAGGCCGAGCGGATGACCGACCTGATCATCAATGATGATCCAGAAGGCCCGTTCATCTCCGAGCGCGACGTCGTCAAGGAAGAGCGCCGCCAGCGGATCGACAATAATCCCGGTGTGATTCTTCAGGAGCAGGTGATGTCCGCGCTCTATCAGGACCACCCCTACAACATCACTATCATCGGCAAGATGGAAGAGGTCGGTGCGCTCACCCCGCAGGACGGCCTCGACTTCTACAAAAAATGGTACACGCCATCTGAAGCGATCCTGGTTGTCGCTGGCGATGTCACCGAAGACGAAGTGCGCACACTCGCCGAGAAGACCTACGGCCAGATCGAGGTCACCCAGACCGAGATCCCGACGCGCGGCTGGGAGGAGGTTCAGCCGCTTGCCGAGACGCAGACCCTCGTTCACACCGATCCCAAGGTCCGCCAGCCGGAGTGGGAGCGCTGGTATCTCTCGACCTCCTATCAGGAGGACAAGGATCTCGCCTATGCGCTCGACGTCGCGCTCGACGTGCTCGGGGGCGGGCGCACCAGCCGGCTCTATCAGGCGCTTGTCGAAGACCAGAAGATCGCTGTCAGCGCCTCTGCTGGGGCATGGCTGTCGCTGCATGATGCCGCGCCGGCTGTCCTTTCCGCGTCTCCGTCTGACGGTGTGAGCCTTGATGAGCTCGAAGCCGCTTACATGGCTGTGGTCGAGGATGTGCTCGCCGACGGCTTTACCGATGAGGAGGTGGAACGCTCGCGAAACTCGCTTGCTGCGTCCGCCATCTACCAGCGTGACAGCCAGGCCGGCATGGCCAATCTCTACGGTTCGACGCTCGCCATTGGCGGTACGCTCGAGGATGTCATGTCCTATCCGGACGACATCCGCGCCGTGACCAAGGAAGATGCGATCGCCGCGCTGCGCCAGTTCATCGGCGGAGACAACAATTACATCGAAGCCCACCTGCTGCCTGAAGAGGAGAGCCAGGATGACCAGTAAACTCAAATACGGCCTTTATGCCGGTCTCGCGTCTGCCGCTCTGCTGGCAGCCTGTCAGGTCCCGGCAGAAACAGCCGATCCGGTCGCCGACACCACGGCGTCCATGGATGCCGCGCCTGAACCCGAAGAGCTTCAGGTCACCGTGCATGAAGGCGATTTCGCCACGATCCAGCAATTCACCACGCCCGGCGGCATCTCCGTCTGGCTGGTCGAGGAGCCGTCCATCCCGATCATGTCGGTCCGTATGGCCTGGGAAACCGGCGCTGCGACAGATCCGGACGGCCTCGAAGGCCTGACCAATGCCATGACCTATATGATGAATGAAGGCGCGGGCGATCTCGACTCGCTTGCCTTCGCGACGCGTATGGAAGAGCTCAATATGAGCTTTGGCTGCGGATCTGGCGATGAGGCAGTCTACTGCACGGCCAATATGCTGACCGACAATGCAGAAGAGGCGATGGACCTTGTCGCGATGGCGCTGAATGATCCGATGTTCGCGACCGATCCGATCGAGCGGTTCAAGCGTGAGCAGCTGATCTCGATCCGCACACGCCAGACTAATGCCAGCTATCTGGCGGCCCGTGCGCGCAATCAGGCGCTGATGCCGAACCATCCTTTCTCGCGTGAGACCAGCGAAGAGAGCATCAATGCGATCTCGTCGGATCTGATCGCGGAGCGGATGGACCAGGTCATGGTGCAGGACGGCCTGCTCGTCACCGCGGTCGGTGCCATGTCGCCGCAGGAGCTGGCACCGTTGCTCGACGAAGCGCTGTCCGGCCTGCCGGAAACCTCCGAGGTTGAAGCGATCGAGGATGTTGATCTCAAAGCGCCGCTGCCTGCGCCGCTCGTGGTCGACCTGCCGCAGCCGCAAAGCCTTGTCGCGTTCACCGCGCCCGGCCCGGCCCGCGACGACCCTGATTTCTTCCCGGCCTATGTGCTCAATTACACAT